>DASSXE010000181.1:0-4074 GCA_035704125.1 Arthrobacter sp. | reverse complement strand
TGCAGTTGGCCGTCGTAAGGAAGCCGTTGCACGCGTTCGCGTTGTGCCCGGCTCCGGCAAGTGGACCATCAACGGCCGCGAGCTGGCGAACTACTTCCCGAACAAGCTGCACCAGCAGGACGTCAACGAGCCCTTCAAGATTCTCGATCTTGACGGCGCCTACGACGTCATCGCCCGCATCCACGGTGGCGGCATCTCCGGCCAGGCCGGTGCCCTGCGCCTCGGCATCGCCCGTTCGCTGAACGAGATCGACACCGAGAACAACCGCGCCACCCTGAAGAAGGCCGGTTACCTGCGCCGCGACGCACGCGTGATCGAGCGCAAGAAGGCCGGCCTCAAGAAGGCCCGTAAGGCTCAGCAGTACTCCAAGCGCTAAACAGCGCCTTCCCAGCCGATGGCCGCTGACGCGGCCACCGGTTGGAAACGGAAGCCCGTCCCGCATCTGCAGGGCGGGCTTCCGTCGTTAACCGGCAAGCACGCCGCAGGAAACGCGCCCGGCGGCGCCATCGACTAAACTCGGAAACGATGTCTAGATTATTTGGAACAGATGGTGTCCGGGGCCTTGCTAACGGCCTGTTGACCGCGGAGCTGGCGATGCAGTTGGCCCAAGCTGCCGCCGTTGTGCTCGGCCACGACCGCAACGCCGGCCTCAGCCGGCCCCGCGCCGTCGTCGCCCGCGACCCGCGGGCCAGCGGAGAGTTCATCGCCGCGGCCGTGGAGGCGGGGCTCTCGAGCTCCGGCATCGACGTCTACGACGCCGGCGTGCTGCCCACCCCGGCAGCCGCGTATCTGGTCGCGGACCTGGACGCCGACTTCGGCGTAATGATCTCCGCCTCGCACAACCCGGCCCCTGACAACGGCATCAAGTTCTTTGCCCGCGGCGGGCAAAAGCTGCCCGATGACGTCGAGGACGCCATCGAGGCGCGGCTCGGCGAGGAGCCGTTCCGGCCGGTCGGCGGCGAGGTGGGCCGCATCCAGCGGTTCTCCGACGCCGAGGACCGGTACATCGTGCACCTGCTTGGCACGCTCCCGCACCGGCTGGAGGGACTCAAGGTGGTGGTGGACTGCGCCCACGGCGCCGCCAGCGGCTGTTCCCCGCAGGTCTTCAAGACCGCCGGAGCCGAAGTCATCACCATCGGTGCCGAACCCGACGGCCTCAACATCAACGACGGCGTCGGCTCCACCCATCTTTCGCCGCTCAAGGCAGCGGTGGTCGCCAACGGCGCAGACCTCGGCATCGCGCACGACGGGGACGCCGACCGGTGCCTGGCGGTTGACCACGAAGGCAACGAGGTCGACGGCGACCAGATCATGGCGATCCTGGCCCTGGCTCTCAAGGATGCCGGCAAGCTCAAGGACGATGTCCTGGTGGCGACGGTGATGAGCAACCTTGGCCTCAAGCTGGCACTCCGCTCGGCGGGCATCGAACTGCGGGAAACCGGGGTGGGGGACCGCTACGTCCTCGAGGCGATGCGCGACGGCGGCTTCAGCCTGGGCGGCGAGCAGTCCGGCCACGTCATCTTTGCCGACCACGCCACCACGGGCGACGGCGTTCTCACCGGGCTGCAGCTTGCCGCCCAGGTTGCCCTGACCGGCCGCCCCCTCAAGGAGCTCGCTACGGTCATGACCAAGCTTCCGCAGGTCCTGATCAACGTGCGGGGCGTCGACCGCACCCGGGTCAAGGGAGACGACGCCGTCGCCGAAGCCGTGGCTAGGGCCGAGGCGCAGCTCGGTGACACCGGACGCGTGCTGCTCCGGCCCTCCGGCACGGAACCGGTGGTCCGGGTCATGGTGGAAGCCGGTGACCACGAGACGGCACAGCACGTAGCCGAGGGCCTGGCCGAAGTGGTCCGGACCGAACTGGCGCTGGCTCTCGCCGCCGACTAAGCCCGCGGCCTGGGAGGCCGGCCGCCCCGGTCAGAGGTAACCCGGTGCGGCCTCCAGGCCGAAGTACTCCTCCAGCGTCGCGACGCCCTTGGTGTGCATGTCGGTGGCGGCCTCCACGCCGATGTAGCGCAGGTGCCACGACTCGTAGTAGTAGCCGGTGATCTCGTGGTACATCCAGGGATACCGCACGACGAAGCCGAAGCGGTGCGCGTTGGCCTTGGCCCAGCCGGCGGCGGGCTGGTCCGCGAAGCACGGCTGGAAGCTGCAGGCCCCGCCGCCGTCGCCAATGTCGAACGCCCAGCCGGTCTGGTGTTCGGAGTGCCCGGGCCGGGCCGACGCGGTGTCTGCCCCCGCGCGGCCCTGTGAGTTCACGTAGCTGTTATAGGTCGCGGTCTGGGTGAGGTAGGAGCGGTAACCGCTGGCCAGCGTCATGCCGACGCCGGCAGAGGCGGCGTCCGCGAACATCCGCTCCGCCGCAGCCGCCGTCGTGCTGTTCAGTAACGACGCTTCCCCGGTCACTGCCAGCCGCACGGCCGGTTGCACCAGGTCCGGGGGAACGAAAGTCGCGGGGGAGAGGGGACGGTGCTTATTCACTAGGACCCACGGGCTCGCGGGGTCCGTCAGCGAGTGCCGGGCGCCCGGGGCGGTGGCCGCCGGAGAGCCCGGGGTGACGGAGGGAGACGGGCTGGCGGCGGGCGTGGCCGGCGGTGTGGACCCGTCCGGCACGGGCGCTGCAGTGGAAGACGGTGAAGTGGCAGCCGAGGGAGTGGACTCCGCCGGAGCCGGCGAAAGGTTCGTTGCGGTTGGTGGCACGGCCGTGCCGGATGCCGGACCGGCCAGGCCGGAACCGGGGCTGCAGCCCGCCATTGCGGACGCCGCCGCCGGCAGGGCGGCTGCCGCGAGGACGCGGCCGAACGCCCGCCGGGTGGGAAGCGGGCGGTGCTCCGTGTTGCCGGATGCGTCCTGGCCCACCTGTGCTAGACCTTGCGCAGCAGCATGCGGCGGATGGAGTGGTCGGCGTCCTTGGTCAGGACCAGCTGGGCCCGACCCCGGGTGGGCAGCACGTTCTCTTCCAGGTTCGGCTCGTTGATCCGTTTCCAGATGCTACGCGCCGTTTCCTCCGCCTCCGAGTCGGAAAGCGTGGCGTACCGGTGGAAGTACGACTCGGGCTGGGCGAAGGCCGTGGTCCGCAGTTTGCGGAAGCGGTCCACGTACCACTCCTCGATATAGGACGTCTTGGCGTCCACGTAAATGGAGAAGTCGAAGAAGTCACTGAGCGCCAGGCCCTGCCGGCCGTCATACCGCGGACGCGCGGGGGCCAGCACGTTGAGGCCTTCGACGATCAGGACATCCGGACGGCGGACTACCACCTCTTTGCCCGGGACGATGTCGTAGGTGACGTGCGAGTACCAGGGTGCGCGCACTTCTTCGGCGCCGCCCTTGACCTCGCTGACGAAGCGCAGCAGTGCGCGCCGGTCGTAGGACTCCGGAAAGCCCTTGCGGTCCAGGAGCTGCCGGCGTTTGAGCTCCGCGAGCGGGTAGAGAAAACCGTCGGTGGTGATCAGCTCAACATTCGGCGTTCCCGGCCAGCGTCGCAGCATCTCCCGCAAAACGCGGGCAATGGTCGACTTGCCCACCGCCACTGAACCCGCGACGCCGATCACGAACGGGGTGCGCTGGGTCTTCTCGCCTAGGAATGTGGTGGTCGCGGCATGGAGCTGGTTGGCCGCCTCGACATACAGATGCAGCAGGCGCGAGAGGGGCAGGTAGACCTCGCGGACCTCCTTCATGTCCAGCGGGTCGCCCAGGCCGCGGAGCCGAAGAACGTCCTCTTCATTGAGGGGCTGCTCCATTTGGGCAGCGAGCCGGGACCAGGTCTGCCGGTCCAGCTCCACGAACGGGGAGACGCCCTCGCCGTTCGCATCGTTGCGTTGCGAAGTCACCCTAGAGATTCTGCCCTCGCAAACGCCCAGAGCGAAATGCGCCCCCGGCCGTCGGCGGGGCGGACGGTCCCGGGCCGCCTCGCCGGAACCGGAAACCAGATAGGCTTGGGTCCATGTGTGGAATCGTTGGATATGTAGGCCGCTCGGGTGGCCAGGTAAATACTGAACACCAGGCCCTGGACGTGGTCCTGGAGGGCCTGCGGCGCCTGGAGTACCGGGGCTACGACTCCGCCGGCATCGCCGT
>DASSXE010000098.1:0-3325 GCA_035704125.1 Arthrobacter sp. | reverse complement strand
CGCACGCGTCCATGCGGGACGACTTCGAGATCTCCTGCGCGGAACTGGACCTCGCCGTGGACACCGCCCGCGCCGCCGGGGCCATCGGTGCCCGGATGACCGGCGGGGGCTTCGGCGGGGCCGCGATCGCCCTGGTCCCGGCGGACGCCGAGCAGGCGGTCCGGGACGCCGTCGGGTTCGCCTTCCGCCGGGCGGACTTCACGGCGCCGGACATCTTCCGGGTGCGCCCCGCCGCTGGGGCCCGGCGCCTGGCCTGAGCGAACTGTGGCCGCCACAGTCATCCCGCTCGCCGCCGAAGGACGCCGCCGGAACGCAACAGCGGGCCCTGCCGTGTGGCAGGGCCCGCTGTCTCAAAGTGGTGCGGGGCCGTCTGGCGTGCGCCGGCCGGCTCCGGGTTAGTCGTCGCCGCGGAGGATGGCCAGCAGGCGGATGATCTCGACGTACAGCCACACGAGGGTGACCGTCAGGCCGAACGCCGCGGTCCAGGAGAACCGCTGCGGGGCTCCGCTGCGCACGCCCGCCTCGATGCTGGTGAAGTCCATGATCAGCGAGAAGGCGGCCAGACCGATGGCGAGCAGGCCGATGAAGACGCCCAGCGGGATGCCAAAGATCTCGAAGGAGGTGCGCAGGCCGAACGGCGACTGCACGGCGCCGGTCCACATCAGCACCATGTTGATCAGGGCAAAGACGGCGTAACCGATCATGGCGATCATGAAGAAGCGCATGGCCTTGGGTGTGGCACGGACCTTGCCGCTCTTGAACAGCACCAGCGTTACGGCGAACACGGACAGGGTTCCGATCACAGCCTGCAGGCCGACGCCGGGGAACATGCCGTCGAGGATCCGGGTCAGGCCGCCGAGGAACAGGCCCTCGAGCGCGGCGTAGGCCAGGATCAGCGCCGGTGAGGGCTGCTTCTTGAAGGTGTTGACCATGGCCAGGACGAAGCCGCCCAGCGCGCCGACGAGCATCAGCATCGAAGCCAGGCCCTGCGCCACAACGAGGGTAACGGCGGCACCGGCGATCACCGCGGCGAGGCAGGCAGCGGTCTTCATGATGACGTCGTCGAACGTCATCCGGCCCGCGTCGGCCGGTCCGGCGGCCGGACGGTTGTACAGATCCTGCAGCTGCTCGCTGCTCATGGCCTGCTGCCCCGGGTTCCAGCCGGCCTGCGGCTGGCCGTACTGGTTCTGGCCGTACTGGTTCTGGCCATAGCCCTGCCCGTAAGGGGCCTGGCCGTACGGTTGCGGGGCCGGCGGCGCCTGGGTGGCTCCACGGAAGTTCTTTCCGTTGAAGATCGGGTTTCCGCCAAGTGCCATTGCTGGTGTCCTCCATATAAGGGGGTGGGTGATGAACTGCCGTGGGTTCGGTATTCCCCACGCTACCAATTCCCACGGCCGGCGGGCAGGGATAGTTCCCTCCGCCCCGGTCCGCAACGCAACCGTGATCTCCCCGCAGCGGCGGGCTCAGGAATTGTTTAGGCGGCATGTCGATCAACAAAAGTTTTCTTTAGCTCTCCTAAATCGATACCCGCGTCCAGCTTCACGGTCGTTATGGGATCGCGACGTTACTCCTGCTCGGAGCGGCAATCAGAGCCCCGGGCGGGCTGTAACATGGGGCCAACAGGGTGACGGATGTCACAACGCTTTTGTTCCATCGCATCGCACCGCCCGCTCCACCGTCCCCTGAACGTTCGCAGTGGTTGCAACGGCGCAACCCAGACCATCCCCATGTGGAGGTTTTCAATTTTGAGAAGCACATCACGAGGCCTGCCCCAACGGCGGCGCGGCAGAATGCTGAAAGCTGTGGGGGCCGTGTTCGCCGCCGTCGCAGCCCTTCTGCTCGTTGTCGCCCCGGCGTCGCAGGCCACGACCCCGTCACCGACGCCATCCCCGTCGAGCACTTCGTTCCAGAACAGCATCAGCGGCTTCCTGCGCGGCGATGACCGGGCCCCGCTGGCCGGCGTCACCATCACCGCCAAGAGCGGGGACTTCACGGGCAGCACCAAATCGGCTGCCAACGGGTCCTGGAACATCGGCGTCCCCACCCAGGGAACGTACGAGGTCGAGTTGGACACCAAGTCCCTGCCGCAAGGCGTCAAGCTCGCCGAGGGCCAGGAAAACCCCCGCAAGGTCACCTTCAGCCAGACCTCGAACCTGTCGGTGGTCTTCGCCTTCGGCAAGGGCATCGTGGTCCAGCAACAGGACTTCGGCCAGAACCTGATTAACCGCCTGGTGGCCGGCCTGAGCTTCGGCCTGCTGCTGGCCCTCGCCTCGGTGGGCCTGTCGCTGATCTTCGGCACCACGGGCCTGACCAACTTCGCCCACGGCGAGATGGTGACCCTCGGCGCGGTGCTGGTGTTCGGCTTCAACGCCATGAACCTGCCGTTCTGGCTCTCCATCATCCTTGCGCTGCTCGGCGGCGGGCTCTTCGGCTACGTCCAGGATGCCGGGCTCTGGAAGCCGCTGCGGCGCCGCGGCACCGGCCTGGTTCCGATGATGATTGTCAGCATCGGCCTGGCCCTCGCGGTCCGCTATGTGATCCAGTTCTTCTTCGGCGGTGCCACCCAGCAGCTACCGTTCGCACAGAGCGCGGAGATCCAGATCGGCCCGGTGTCCATCTCGCCGAACAACCTGTGGTCCCTGCTCATCAGCGTGATCGTCATCGCCGCCCTCGGCATCGTGCTTCTGAAGACCCGCCTCGGCAAGGCCACCCGCGCGGTGGCCGACAACCCGGCCCTGGCGGCGGCCTCCGGCATCGACGTCGACTCCGTCATCCGCATCGTCTGGGTCACCGGCGGCATGCTGGCCTCCCTGGGCGGCATCCTCTGGGCGTACTACCGGCCCGGTGTCACGTTCGATATGGGCTCCCAGATCCTGCTGCTCATCTTCGCCGGCGTGACCCTCGGCGGCCTCGGCACCGTCTGGGGCGCACTGTTCGGTTCCATCATCGTCGGCATCTTCGTGGAGCTGACCACCGTGTTCGGCCTCGCCGCCGACCTGAAATACGTGGGAGCACTCTTCATCATGATCGTTGTCCTCTTGTTCCGGCCCCAGGGCATCCTGGGCCGCCGCGAGCGCGTGGGTTAGGAGACAGACATGGACTTCGGATTCATTCTTTCCAGCGCCGCCGGCGAACTTTTCAGCCCGACGACGGCGGCGTACGCGCTCGCCGCCCTCGGCCTGGCGGTCCACTTCGGCTACTCGGGCCTGCTGAACTTCGGCCAGGCCGGCTTCATGGCGGTGGGGGCCTACGGCTTCGCCATCTCCACCCTTTCGTTCCACGTGCCGTTCTTCGTGGGCCTGCTGATCGCCGTCGTCTGCTCGGC
>DASSXE010000370.1:0-2712 GCA_035704125.1 Arthrobacter sp. | reverse complement strand
GGGGTGATCCCCAACGAGGGAGGCCGCGTCCTCGGCGCCGACGGCGTCCCGGTCCCGGGCATCTACGCCACCGGCTGGATCAAGCGCGGGCCGGTCGGCCTGATCGGCCACACCAAGGGCGATGCGCTGGAGACCATCGGTTTCCTGCTCGAGGACCGGCTGACCCTGCCGCCCGCGGAGAACCCGGACCCGCAGGCCATCATCGACCTGCTCGAGGAGCGGGGCGTCGAGTACACCACCTGGGAGGGCTGGAACAAGCTCGATGCCCACGAACTGGCCCTCGGTGCCGGCTGGACGGCGGCGCACGCGTCCGACGGCGTCGCACGGGAACGCGTCAAGGTTGTGTCGCGCGAGGACATGATCCGGATCTCCCGCGGCTGAGGCCACCCGCCGCGGCGCGGAATGCCTCCCGACGCGCGAAGGACCCCACGCGCCGGGTAATACCGCGTCGCCGGGAATGGCCAGCGTCGCGGGGATGCCTGCGCCACCTCTGGCGGGGCCCCGGAACGCCCCGTAGACTCGACGAAAGCGTCGGTGCCGACGTCGCGCGCCGCAGCAGGTGCCCGTCAAGGGGAGTTCAATGAGGAATTCGGTCGAGCCAGCATTCTTGCGTGCCAGCGGCCCCGGGTTGAGTCCGGAAGCGCGCCAGGGCTATGCCTACGAGGGGCATGAGCATCTCGGCTCCGCGGACCTGGCCGCGGAGCATCTGCCCGGCCTGCGAAGCCTGATCCGTGAATCCTGGCAGCGGTCCGCGCAGTCGCATGCCAACCCCGACAACCCCGAGGCCCCCCTCGCCCTGGACCGGGACGAACTCGAGGAATACCGCCGGCAGCACCCGCTGGCCGCGATCATGCCGGTCATCCACAAACTCCTGGTGCTGCCCAGCCACGACAGCGGCATGCTGGTGGCCGTGGGGGACGAGGTGGGGCGGCTGCTCTGGGTGGAAGGCGATCCGGTGCTGCAGCGCCGCGCCGAGGGCATGATGTTCGTTCCGGGCGCCGACTGGTCCGAGGCCACCGTCGGCACCAGTGCGCCGGGCACCGCGCTGGCGCTCGGCCGGGGCATCCAGATTTCCGGCGCCGAACATTACAAACGCTCCGTCCACCCGTGGAGCTGCACCGCCGTGCCGTTCCACGACCCCGATACCGGCGCCCTGCTGGGCGTGGTGGACATTACCGGCACGGAGACCGCCGTCGCACCGCACACCCTCTCCCTGGTCGAGGCCACCGTGGCTGCCGCCCAGGCCCATCTCAGGGTGGAGCGGCTCCAGCAGGCCGCCGCCCGGCACCCCGCACCCGGCCGGCGCAGGCCCGCCGGAGCTGCCACGGGTGCCGGCCCGGGCAAGGACAGCCCCGGCGCCCGCACCGCCGCCGGCAGCCTGTACCGCAACAGCCTGCAACTGCTGGGACGCGACCAGGCAGTGCTCACCCTGGAGGGCCGCACCGTTACGCTGTCCGGCCGGCACAGCGAAATCCTGGCGCTGCTCAGCTCCCACCCGGAGGGGCTGAGCGCAGAGCAACTCAGCGTCCTGCTCTATCCGGGCAACGGTTCGACCATGACGCTGCGGGCCGAAATGGTGCGGCTGCGCAAGGTCCTGCAGCAGCTCGCCCCGGACGCCGTCCCCGGCTCCCGGCCCTACCGGCTGCCCGTGGACCTGGCGCCGGACTCCGGCCAGGTGCTGAGCTGCCTGCAGCGCGGCGCGCACCGGATCGCGCTGGAAATCTACCGCGGAGCCATCCTGCCGGCGTCCGAGGCCCCCGGAATCGTCGACCTGCGCAGCCGACTTTCAACCTTGCTGCGCGAGGCCGTGCTGACCGACGGCAGCGCAGAATCGCTGCTGAAATACGCTGCGCTTCCCGAAGCCCGGGACGACGTCGGGGTGCGAGCCGCGGCGCTGAAGCTGTTGCCGGCGCGCTCCCCGAAGCGCGCCGCCGTCGTCGCGGACCTGGAACGGCTGGAGACCGAACTGAGCGCCTAACCGCCGCCGGCACGGTGCGCGCCGTCCGGAGTGAGCCGGATCACACCGGTGCAACCTGCTTGCAACCTTCGCGCTCCTAAGCTGATGGCAGCGGCGGCCGCAGACATCCCGCCCGCGTCCGCCACCGATCTTGCACAGCAAAGGAGCTAGCAATGACTGTTTACGCACAGCCCGGTACCGAGGGCTCGAAGGTCACCTTCAAGGACCGCTACGAGAACTGGATCGGCGGCGAGTGGGTGGCCCCGGTCAAGGGCCAATACTTCGAAAACATTACCCCGGTGACCGGAAAGGCATTCTGCGAGGTCGCCCGCGGCACCGCAGAGGACATTGAACTGGCACTGGACGCCGCGCACAAGGTTGCCCCGTCCTGGGGCAAGACCTCCGTCGCGGAGCGCGCCGCCATCCTGAACAAGATCGCCGACCGGATCGACGAAAACACCGAGATGCTCGCCATCGCCGAGTCCTGGGACAACGGCAAGCCAATCCGTGAGACCCTCAACGCCGATATCCCGCTCGCCGCGGACCACTTCCGCTACTTCGCCTCCGCCGTCCGCGCCCAAGAGGGTCGGCTGTCCCAACTCGACGACGACACTACCGCCTACCACTTCCACGAACCCCTCGGCGTCGTCGGCCAGATCATCCCGTGGAACTTCCCGATCCTGATGGCCGTCTGGAAGCTCGCCCCCGCCCTGGCCGCCGGCAACGCCGTCGTCCTCAAGCCGGCCGAGCAGACT
>DASSXE010000294.1:0-7537 GCA_035704125.1 Arthrobacter sp. | reverse complement strand
ACCAGGTGGGAACCCGGGCCGCCTTCCAGGCGCACGGTACCGTCCGGGGAGAGGGTGCCGCGCCGGACCTGGTGCTTGCCCGCCGGGGAGCTCAGGGCCTCCGCCAGCCGTGCCCGCACAGCCGGCCGCGGCGCCGGGGTGCCGAGCAGCTCCGAGAGCACGGGCCGGAGCAACATCTCAAAGGACACCAGGCAGCTGACCGGGTTCCCCGGGAAGCCGAGGACCGGGACGCCGTCGAAGGTGCCGAGGCCCTGCGGTCCGCCGGGCTGCATGGCGACCGGGCCGAAGTCGACGTCGTGCCCGGCCAGGGCCTGCCGGACCACCTCGTAGGCGCCCTTGCTCACTCCCCCGGTGGTGATGATGAGGTCCACCCCGGGGGCGTGCCGGCGGAGCAGGCTCTCGAGGTCGGCAGGTTTGTCCGCGGTGATGCCGGTCCGGGTGACGGCCAGGCCGGCCTGGCGCAGCCCGGCCTCCAGCAGCGTGCCGTTGGCGTCGTAGATTTTCCCCGCCGCCAGCGGGGTGCCGGGCGCCACCACCTCGTCCCCGGTGGTGACCAGCAGGACCCTGGGCTGGGCATGGACGGCCACTTCGGTCAGTCCCAGGGCGGCGAGCAGGCCCAGCTGCCCGGGTCCCAGGAAGCTGCCGGCGGCCAGGGCCAGCGTTCCCGCGGCGATGTCGCTGCCGGCGCCGCGGATGTAGGTGCCGGCCGGGACGGCGGGCAGCCGGACGGTGGCGGCGGCGGCGCCGGGGTCCGGGAAGGCATCGGGGACGGCCCGCTCGATCTGGACGACGGCGTCGGCTCCGGGCGGGATCATGGCCCCGGTCATGATGGGCGCGGCGGTTCCGGCTGCCAGCGGGGCGGGTTGGGCGCCGGCCGGGACGGGGTCGACGACGCGCAGTTCGGCGCCGCCGTCGGGGATGTCGGCGCTGCGGACCGCGTAGCCGTCCATCTGGGAATTGTTGAATGGCGGCAGGTCCAGGGGCGCCGGGATGTCCACGGCCAGGCCCCGGCCCAGAGCGGCCGCCAGCGGCAGCGTTTCCAACCTGGCGGCCAGGGGCGCCAGCAGTGACCGCACCTTGTCCCGGTGCGCTTCGACGGTGGCTGGCGCCGCCGCGGCGGACTGCGTTCGCGAGTGCATGGATTCGTGGCCTTCGGCTCGGCGGGCTAGGACTTCACGTCCACTGTAACCGTGTGGTAGCCGGTGGCTCCGTTGGGCGCCACCGGGGCGCGGTCCTCCACCTGGGTGGCGCCGGCCGCGTCCGTGGCGCGGACCTGAACCTCGTAGCGTCCCGGGCCCAGCGGCAGCGCCAGCTTCCATTGGCGCCAGGTATCCGTCGAGATCGCGGCGGCCAGCTCGGCCGGCTTCCAGTCGCCGCGGTTCACCCGCAGTTCGACGGCGCTGATCCCGCGGTGCTGGGCCCAGGCGACGCCGCCGAAGGTCACCGTTCCGGCGGGCACGCCCCGGCCGGCGCGCGGCACATCGATCCGCGACGAGGTCTTGATCGGCCCCCGCTCGCTCCAGCCCCGGGGCGTCCAGTAGCCGGCGTCGTCGGCGAAGCGCGTGAGCTTCAGCTCGGTGACCCACTTCGTCGCCGAAACATAGCCGTACAGTCCCGGGACCACCAGCCGCACCGGGAAGCCATGTTCCAGCGGCAGCGGCCCGCCGTTCATCCCGACCGCCAGGATCGCGTCCCTGCTGTCGGTGAGAGCCTCCAGCGGGGTGCCGGCGGTCCAGCCGTCGACGCTGCGGGAGAGCACCATGTCTGCGCCCGGCCGCGGGCCGGCCTGCGCCAGCAGTTCGCGGACCGGCCAGCCGAGCCAGCGCGCATTGCCGATCAGGTCCCCGCCGACTTCGTTGGAGACGCAGGCGATGGTGATGTGCCGCTCGATCAGGGGTTTGCCGAGCAGGGTCTGGAAATCGAGTTCCACCTCGCGGTCCACCAGGCCGGTGACCTTCAGCTTCCACTCCCGCGGATCCACGACCGGCACCCGCAGTGCAGTGTCGATGCGGTAGAAGTCATCAACCGGCGTCACCAGCGGCGCCTGGTCCGGCAGGTGCAACTCCGCCCCGGCGGGGATGGCCGGGGCCGCCGAGGACGGCGCGGGCAGGGCCAGGCTGCTGCGGAATTCGGTGACGGCGGCGGTGGCGCCGCGCAGCGTGGAGGCGAGTACGCCGCCCACCGCCGCGAGGCCCGCGGTGATGCCCGCCGAACGCAGGAAGCGCCGGCGGGTGCCGTCCGGCGGGGCGTCCGTGCCGCCGGGCGGGGCGTTGGTGCCGTCCGGCGCGGTGTCTTGCCAGGTCCGGAGCGTGCCGATCAGCCAGCGCAGCAGCACGATGGCGAGGGCGGCGGCCAGCAGCGGCGCCGGGACCGCTGCGATGCTGCCCTCCGGGCGTCCCAGGACCGCCGTGAGCCCCGCCAGGCCGAAGATGACGACGACGGCCACGCCGGCGTAGCGGCGCCGCCACTCCAGGATCCCGGCCAGGGCCGCCAGCGCCGCGATGGCCAGGGCCATCCCGGAGAGCAGGGCCAGCTTGTCGGAGGTCCCGAACAGTGCGATGGCCCAGTCCTTGACGCCCGGCGGTACGGCGTCGATCACGGCACCGCCCACCGCCGTCACCGGCGATACCGACGGGCTCAGCAGCCCGGCCGCCAGTTCCCCCAGCACCACGCCGGCACCGACGGCGGCCACCCCGGATGCCGCCGCCCACCGGACCGCTGGCGTGGAGCTTCGGCGGCCAGGGTGCGGTGCCGGCGGCTGCGGCGTCCCGCTTGGGTCCGCCGCGGAAGTGGCTCGGGAGCTGTTCACCCTTCCAGCATAGGTTCGCCGCGGCCCGGTCGTGATGCCCGGGCCGCAGTGGCGTAGCCTGACAGTATGACTGTTCAGCTCGGCATGCCCCAGCCCCGCGCGGAGGGCGGCCCCGGCGCCGGCTCCCAGGCGCCGCAGCCTGCCGGCCGTCCGGCGGGCCTGCCCGCCGGCCTGGTGGACCGGTACGGCCGCGTCGCGACCGATATGCGCCTGTCGCTGACGGATAAATGCAACCTCCGCTGCACGTACTGCATGCCCGCCGAAGGCCTGGAGTGGCTCGCCAAATCGGCCGTGATGAGCGCGGAGGAAATCGTCCGGATCGTGCGGATCGGCGTGGAGAATCTCGGGGTCCGCGAACTCCGGCTCACCGGCGGCGAACCGCTGGTCCGGGCCGACCTGCTCGACATCATCTCCGCGCTCCGCCAGGCCCACCCCGACCTGCCGATCTCGATGACCACCAACGCCGTCGGACTGGACAAGAAGGCGGCCGGGCTCAAGGCCGCCGGCCTGACCCGGATCAACGTTTCGCTGGATTCGTTGCACGAGGAAACCTTTACCCAACTGACCCGGCGTCCCTTCCTGAACCGGGTACTCGCCGGCGTGGACGCGGCCTGGGCCGCGGGCCTGGGCCCGGTGAAGCTGAACGCCGTGCTGATGCGCGGCATCAACGACGCCGAGTCCCCGTCGCTGCTGGCCTGGGCGCTGGGGCGCGGCTACGAGCTGCGGTTCATCGAACAGATGCCCCTGGACGCGGACCACGGCTGGACCCGCCGGAACATGATCACCGCGGCCGAGATCCGCGAACTGCTCTCCGTGGACTACGTGCTCAGCGCCGATCCGCGGGAGCGCGACGGCGCCCCGGCCGAACGCTTCGAGGTGCGCGCCCGGGTGCCCGGCACGGACGCGGCCACGGGTCCGGTGCTGGGCACCGTGGGGATCATCGCCTCCGTCACCGAGCCGTTCTGCGCGGACTGCCGGCGGACCCGGATCACCGCCGAAGGCAAGATCATGAGCTGCCTGTTCTCGCATGAGGAGATAGACCTGCTGGATCTGCTGCGCGGCGGCGCCAGTGACGACCAGCTCGCCGAACGGTGGCAGGACGCGATGTGGGCCAAGCCCAAGGCCCACGGCATGGACCACGTGGGGCTCGACGCCCCGGACTTCGTCCAGCCGGACCGCAGCATGAGCGCCATCGGAGGCTGATCCACCCGTGAACGTACGCTACTTCGCTGCCGCGCGCGCCGCGGCCGGCGTCGAGGAGGAAAAGTTCGACCTCCCCGACGGCGCCGACGTCGAGTCCCTGCTCGCGGCGGTCCTTGCCGTCGAGCGCCCCGCGCCGCCGGAGGGCACGCCTCCGCTGGCCCGGATCCTGTCCCGGTCAAGTTTCCTGCTCAACGAGGTCGCCGTCCGGGACCGTTCCACCGCGGTGGCCCCGGACGACGTCGTCGATGTGTTGCCGCCCTTCGCGGGCGGCTGAGTCCTGCCCCGCTGGGTCCTGCCCGGCTAAGTCCTACCCGGCCGCCAGGGCCGCCCGCACGCTGCCGGCCACGGCGGCGGCACCCCGCTCGCCCATGATGATCGTGTAGTGGTTGACGTCCGGAACGTCCCGGACGTGCAGCACCGGCAGTTTCTCCGCCCAGGTCTCCAGGTAGCCGGGCGCGTACAGCCCGGCCGGCTCATTTTGCAGGCCGCGCGGGGCCCGGAGGACATCGGCCGGCACGGACAGGTCGGCCAACGCCTTGAGCAGCGACGAGCCGCGGTGCAGGTCGGCGGTGTCCTCGGCCATCGCCTCATAGCGCGTGGCGGGCTTCAGTTCGGGCGCCTCGCCCGTGAGGTCGTAATCCACGTAGTCGTCCACGAACGGGCCCCAGTCGGCGCTGAAGGCCGGGTGCTTGCGCCAGAAGGAGCGGTACACCTCACGGCTGGGGAACGTGGCGTTCAGGCGCTCCGCGGCCGGGCCAAGGATGGAGGAGATGATCTCGGCGTCCGAGAGTCCCTCCGGGACCTGCAGCGGCAGGCCGCCGTCGACCAGGACCAGGGAGCGGACCCGCTCCGGGAACAGGTCCGAGAGCACCACCGAGGCGAAGCCGCCCATCGAGTGGCCCACCACGACGACGGGGCCCGGCGCCAGTTCCGCGAGGACGGCGGCGAGGTCTTCGGCGTGCGAGGCCATTCCGTAGGGACCGGGCAGCGAGTTGCTGCGCCCGCGGCCGCGCAGGTCCGGTGCGATGATCCGCACGTCAGGCAGCGCCGCGGCCAGGTACGCCCAGCACTTGTGCGAGGCGGTGACGCCGTGGACGGCGAGGATGGTCGGAGTGTCCCGGTTTTCCGGGCTGTCCTCCGGGCCCCAGATCGCGGTGTGCAGCGACCCGCCGCGGACCGCGACGTCGACGGTGCGGTAGGTAGTTGCGCTGTTCGTCTGGCTGGATGTCTGGGTCATGACATTGTCCCTTCCTGGGGCGGGGTGGGGTTCGCGGGATTGGGGGTTGCGGGCTTGTGCCCGGGGTCGGGCGCGAGGCCCCGTTCGATGAACTGCATCATTTCCTCGAAGACCTGCTCGGGGATCTCGGGGCGGGCCCCGGCGACCGGTTCGGTGCCTTCCTCGTCCCAGAGGACCCAGCGCATGCCGATCAGTTCGCCGATGCCCATCAGGGCCCAGGCCGCGACGGTGGGGTCCATGTCCCGGACCTCGCCGCCGAGCTGGGCCGCCTTGAGCCCTTCGATGTAACCGTTGACGATCCGGGTGTAGTGCAGCCGGAGCGCGCCGGGCGAGACGAACTCGGCCTGGCGGATGATGCGGTACAGCGCGGGGTGCTGCGCGGTGAAGCGGAAGAACGCACGGAAACCGGCGCGCTCGGCCTCGAGCCGGTTGCCGGCGCTGCGGGCGGCATCCGTCATGGCGTGCCGGACCCGGCGGTTGAGGTCCTCGACCACCTCGTCGAAGATGGTCTGCTTGCCGTCGAAGTACAGGTAGAAGGTGCCGAGCCCGACGCCGGCGGCCTCGGTGATCTTGACGATCGAGGCGTCGTGGTAGCCGACGGACGCGAACACCGATTCGGCGGCTTCGAGCAGCTTGGCCCGGGTCCTGGTCCCCCGGGCGGTGCGCGGT
This sequence comes from Arthrobacter sp., assembly GCA_035704125.1. Lineage (GTDB taxonomy): Bacteria > Actinomycetota > Actinomycetes > Actinomycetales > Micrococcaceae > Arthrobacter. The sequence continues at coordinate 1,619 of DASSXE010000294.1, read as the reverse complement.
GCGGTGCTCATGGCTGTCCTCCTGCCGTACGGGCGTTCCCGGCCGCGGTGCGGCCGGCAAGGTCCTGGCGCAGCTTCGAGCGCAGCACCTTGTTCAGCGCCGTGCGCGGCAGCGCGGCGACCATCTCGACCCGCGCCGGAACCTTGAACCGTGCCAGCTGGGAACTGCAGTGGTCCAGCAGCTCCTGTTCGTCGGTGGCCATCCCGGGCCGGACCACCACGAAGGCCAGTCCGGTTTCGCCCCAGCGCGGGTCCTCCACACCGACGACGGCGGCCTGCGCCACCGCCGGGTGGCCCAGCAGGACCGCCTCCACCTCGGAGGGTGCGACGTTTTCGCCGCCGGAGATGTAGATGTCCTTGAGCCGGTCCACCACCTTGATGTACCCCTCGGCGTCGCGCTCCACCAGGTCGCCGGTGTGCAGCCAGCCGCCGGCCAGGACAGCCGCCGTCGCCGCGGGGTCGCGGAAGTAGCCGGCGAACACGCCGGGTCCGCCCACCAGCAGCTCGCCGGCGGCGGCGCCGTCGAGAATTTCGCCGGTGACGGGGTCGGCCACCGCCACCGTCACGTGCGGGTAGGGCTTGCCGGAGTAACCGACCATCCGTTCGGCGTCCTCGTTGGGCAGGCAGAGCACGTTCGGGGACGCCTCGGTCAGCCCGTAGCCCTGGCTCAGGGCCACTCCCCTGCGGTGCCAGATCCGCAGCAGCGGCGCCGGCATGGGCGCGCCGCCGACGACGGCGTGCCGCAGGCTGCCCAGTTCGGCGTGGGCGAAGTCGGGGTGTTCGGCGAGCATCAGGTACTGGGTGGGTACGCACATCAGCATGGTGACGCCGCGTTCGGGAATCAACTGGAGCACCCGGCCGGGGTCGAAACCGCGTTCGAGCACCACGGTGGCCCCCACCCACCAGGCCAGCAGCGGCTGGATGTTCCAGCCGCCGACGTGGAACTGCGGCAGCACCGCCAGCACCACGTCGTTGCTGCCCATGTCCAGGGTCCGGGACAGCGAGAGGTTGTTCCAGAAGCAGTTGGCGTGCGTCAGCACGGCAGCCTTGCTGGGTCCCTCGGTGCCGGAGGTGAAGATCATCAGCAGCGCGTCGTCGTCGTGCACGTGCTGCCTGTTGCCGAGCTGGGGGCCGCCCGCCGCCGGGCCCGTCCGGGTGGGCGGCGGAACGGATTTCTCCACCCCGCCCGGTCCCAGCGCCGCCGTGCGCGGCCGGCGCACGAGCAGGGCACACGCCCCGGCGCCGAGGGTCTCAAGGTCGCCCTCGACGAGGAGCAGCTGCGGTTCGGCGTGTTCCAGCTGCACGGCCAGTTCCCGGGGCGAGAGCCGCCAGGACAGCGGGACCAGAACCAGGCCGGCCTTGGCGCAGGCGAAGAACGCCACCACGTGGTCCGAGCTGTTGCCCGTGAGCGTTGCGACCCGGTCACCGATCCGGTACCCGGCGTCGCGGAAGCCATCGGCCAGGGCGGCGGCTCGGCGTTCCAGCTCGAGGTAGGTCAGCGTGCACCCCCGGTCATCGATGGCGAGCCTGCGCGGGGTGGCCTGGCTACGGTCGGTGGTCCAGCGGCCAAGGGTGTGAAGCCCGTCGCCGGTGGACGGTCCGGTTGTGCCGGTCATGCGG
>DASSXE010000248.1:0-11491 GCA_035704125.1 Arthrobacter sp. | reverse complement strand
ACGCCGTCGCCGCGGCCTTCCAGAACAGTGATGACGATGCCGTCGCCGATCATGATCTGTTCGCCCGGCTTGCGTGTAAGTACCAGCATTCTCTCAATCTACCCTTCGCGGCCGTCCGCCGCGGCCCACGGCACCGGCTGGGTCGCCGGCCGGCCATCGATCCAGCCCACCGGAAGGTGAAGGGCGTCAATGGTCTCCGGGGACGAGGTGTCCGCGGCGCCCACGACGGCCACCGCGTCGACCCCCAGCCGCGCCCGGACCAGGCTGACCCAGCGGGCGGTATCGGCAGCCTTGCGGCCGGCGTCCACCACCACCCAGACCTGGTCCGGGGATAGTGCCGCGATCGCCTGGAGCCTGGCCAGTGCGTGCCGTCCCTTGCCCAGGCCGAAGGCGGCCAGCACCGTCTGCTCGGTTTCCACCGCGTGCGCCCGGGCCGCCGTCGCACTTTGACGGCCGTCCAGGTGCAGGTGACCGTAGGCGCTGAGTTCGCCGGCCGTGCGCACATCCGCGCCACCCGCCGCGATGGACATGGCCAGGGCGGTGTCCAAGGGGTCATCCGCCAGGCCCACCAGGACCACCAGGTCGCCGGTGCCGTTCAACGGAGCGGGCGCGGCGGCGCGCGGCGGGGCGGGCCTTTCGGCCTCCGGGGCGCCTGCCTCTGCCGGTGCGGCAACCGGGCCCAGCAGGCGGACGGCCGGCGGCCGGCCACCGGCGGGCGTTCCGGCCCGTGGCGCGGTCCCGCCGGGGGCGGGCGCTGGCGGCTGTTGCGGCGCCACCGGCGGCCGCAGCCCGGATCCCAGCTGGTCCAGCAGTTCGGCGAAGCCGGGCATCTCGGTGGAGAGCGCAGGCTGGTCCGGGCGGTGCATGGTCAGTTCCGCCGCGTCGGCCTCCGCCAGCAGGGCCGCGATGGCGTCGCCCTGCAGAGCGTGGCCCGGCCCCGCACCCGGCCCCGGGGCGGTGCCCTGGGCCGGCTTCGGGGAATCCTTCGCCATATCCTTCGCAGCCTTGCCGCCGGCCTTCCCGGCCTTCCTGCGGTTCTTCCGGCTCGATTCCTCGGCAGGCGCGGCCTGCGTGGTGTCCCGAGGCGTGGCCTGCGGCGATGCCGGTCCCGGCACGTCGCCGTCGCCGTCGCCGGACAGGACGTCGGCGTCGGGGATCACCTCGCCGGTGACGACGTCGTGCCGGGGCTGGAGCTCGATGACAGCCTCAAAGCGGTTGGCGGCGAACATCCCGGCGATGCCGGGGCTGATGACGCGCTCGGCGGAGACGATGCGGGCCGCCGGACCGTATTGGGCCTCGGCCTTGGTCCGGATTTCCTCGAGCGAGGCTCCCTTAAGCCGATAGCGGTTCGGCATGGCGCACGACTCCTACAGTTTCGATCCGGACGTTGGCTGAGGTCACCTCGCGGTAGGACAGCACGGGCACCGAGCCGGGCTGGGTGCCGACAAGGCGGCGGATGGCCGGGCGAAGCGCCGGCGCGCAGACCAGGACAGCCTGCCGGTTGGCGGCGGCCGCGGAGTCGACGGCGTTGCCCACCGAGCGCAGCACGGCGTCCAGCCGGTCCTGTCCCATTACGATCTGGCTGCCGCCCTCCGCCGGGCGCATGTCCTCGAGCATGGACTGTTCCAGCAGCGGGTCGATCATGATCACGTTGAGCACGGGGCCGTCCATGAATTTCGCGGTCAGGGCCGGCCCCAGCGACTGGCGTGCCGCTTCGACGAGGGATTCCGGGTCGGTGGACACCTTCGCCCGGAGGGTGAGCGCCTCGTAGATGCGGGCAAGGTCGTTGATCGGGACCTGTTCGTCCAGCAGGCCCTGCAGGACCCGCTGCAGTTCGGCCAGCGAGAGCAGGGCCGGGGTGAGTTCCTCGACGGCGGACGGGCTCTGGCTGCGGACGCCCTCGGTGAGGACCCGGACGTCCTCGCGGGACAGCAGCCGGGCCGCGTTGGCGGTGACGATCGAGGACAGGTGGGTCACCAGGACCGAGACCCGGTCGATCACGGTGGCGCCGGTCATTTCGGCGTTGTGGCGCATCTCGGCCGGGATCCATTTGCCGGCGAGGCCGAAGACCGGTTCGATCATTGCCATCCCCGGCAGGGACTCCAGTGAATCCCCCAGCGCCAGCATCTGGCCCGCCGGGGCGCTGCCGCGGCCGGCTTCGACCCCTGCGATCCGGATGGCGTAGGTGGTGGGCGGCAGGTCCACGCTGTCCCGGGTGCGGACCGGCGGGATGACCAGGCCCAGTTCCATGGCGATCTTGTGCCGCAGCGACCGGACCCGGGCCAGCAGGTCATCGGAGGCGCCGGAGACCATGTCCACCAGGTCCGGCGCCAGCAGGATTTCCACCGGGTGGATCCGCATGTCTTCGAGCAGTTTCTCGTTCGGGTCCCGCTCCGGGGCGTTGAGGGCGGCGGTCTCGGCGTCGGCGGCCTGTTCGGCCTGCCGCTGGCTGGCGGCGGTGCGGCGCGAGGCCAGGACCAGGCCCGCTCCCACCAGGATGAACGGCAGCGGCGGCATGCCCGGGATCAGGGCCATCGCCATGGCGGCGACGCCGGCGATCATCAGTGCGTTGGGCGACTGCAGCAGCTGGGTGGAGGCGGTCCGGCCCATGTCGGCCTCGGCGTTGGACCGGGTCACGATCATGCCGGTGGAGACGGCCATCAGCAGCGCGGGAATCTGCGTGACCAGGCCGTCGCCCATGGTCAGCAGGCCGTAGGTGCCGAGGGCGTCGCCGATCTGCTGGCCGCGCTGCAGCATGCCGATGGCGATGCCGCCGATGAAGTTGATGATGATGATGATGATGCCGGCGATCGCGTCGCCCTTGACGAACTTGGAGGCACCGTCCATGGCGCCGTAGAAGTCCGCCTCCGCGGAGACCTCCGCGCGGCGGACCCGGGCCTGGGTGTCCGTGATCAGGCCGCCGTTGAGGTCGGCGTCGATCGCCATCTGCTTGCCGGGCATGGCGTCGAGGGTGAAGCGGGCCCCCACCTCGGCGACACGCTCGGCACCCTTGGTGACCACGACGAACTGGATGACCACCAGGATCAGGAAGACGACGGCGCCGATGATCATCGAGCCGCCCACGGTGACCTTGCCGAACGCCTCGATCACCTGGCCGGCATAGCCGTTGCCCAGGACCAGCCGGGTGGAGGCGACGTTCAGGCCCAGCCGGAACAGCGTGGCCACGAGCAGCAGTGACGGGAACACCGAGAAGTCCAGCGGCTTCTTCACGAACATGCTGGTCAGCAGCACCAGCAGTGCCAGCAGGATGTTGCAGACGATCAGGAAGTCGAGGAGGGGTGCCGGGACGGGAACCACCAGCAGCAGGACGATGCCCACGATGCCGATCGGGACCGCCAGCCGGGCGAGCCTGTTGTTCATGACGCGGTCCTTTCACTGACAACGGCGGGACGAAGAAGATTCATAGTGTGGCTCCCGCCATCCGGTGCAGCCCGGCGCCCGCGCCGCGGGCCTTGAGCGACATGACGAACGCCAGGACTCCGGCGACGGCGTGGTAGAAATCGACGGGGATCTCCTGGCCCAGCTCGCAGGCGCCGTGCAGCGCCCGGGCCAGCGGGATGTCCTGGACCATCGGCACGTTTTTCTCCTCGGCTTCCTGGCGGATCCTGGCCGCGACGTGGCCCGCTCCCTTGGCCACCACGCGGGGCGCGGACTTGCCGGGTTCGTACTTGAGCGCGACGGCGACGTGCGTCGGGTTGACGAGGACGACGTCGGCGTCCCCGATCGCGGCGATCATCCGGTTCCGGCTCATCGCCAGCTGCCGGGCCCGGCGCTGCGAACGGATCAGCGGGTCGCCCTCGCTGCTCTTGTTCTCGTCCTGGACTTCCTTCTTGGACATCCGGGTCTTTTTCCGGTTCCGCCGCATGACGACGAAGAAGTCCACGGCGGCCAGGGCGATGCCGGCGAAGACGGCGAACTGCACCAGGGAGGCGATGCCGCCGCCGGCCGCCGCGACCACCCCGGAGACCGGGAGCCCGCCTGCGGTCAGCAGCACCGGAATCAGCCCCTGGATCACCGAGTACAGCACCAGACCCACGACGCCGACCTTCAGCAGGGCTTTCGCCCCGCCCCAGAGGGCCTGTGTGCCGAAGATGCGCTTGAGGCCGCTGAGCAGCTTGAAGTTATCGAAGTCGAACCGGAACTTCTTGAAGTGGATGCCGCCCTGCAGCGCCGATCCGATCAGCACCGCCAGGAACACGACAACCAGCATCGGGCTGATGATCCCGCCCATGGCGCCGAATCCGGCCTCGAGGGCCTTGACGGCCTTCGCCGGGTCCGGCTGCGCCATGACCCCCTTGACACTGAAGAGCTGGTCCACGGCGGCGTTGGCGCCGCTCTGCACGGTGGCCGGGATCATCACCGCGGCCGCGCCGACGGCCAGCCAGGCGGTGAGGTCCTGGGAGCGGGACAGCTGGCCCTTGGACCGGACCTCCCGCATCCGTTTGTCGGTGGCCTGTTCGGTTTTTTCCTGTGAATCCGACATCAGCCCACCCCCAGCACCGTCTTGGCGGCCTGACCGGCGAGGGTGGCTACGATCCGCGGGAGGGCCAGGAAGAGGAAGCCCGCCAGCGAGAGGGTGAGCATGATCTTCAGCGGGAAGCCGAGCGAGAACGCGTTCAGTGCCGGCGCCACGCGGGTGAGCAGGCCCAGGCCGACGTCGGCGAGGAAGAGCACCACCAGCAGCGGTCCGGCGATCTGCACCGCGGCGAGGAACATTCCCGTCACCGCGGAGGTCATGGCCTGGACCGGCTGGGCCAGGTCGATGCCGCCGGCCAGCGGCAGCGCGGTGAAACTGCCGGTGAGCCCGGCGATGACCAGCTGGTAGCCGTCCGAGGCGAACAATAGGGCCAGGGCGGCCATCTGCAGGAGCCGGGTGAACTGTGCGCCGTTGACCATCATCTGCGGGTCAAAGGCCTGGGCCATCTGGAAGCCGCTGAAGAGGTCGATCAGGCTGCCGGCGGACTGCACGGCGGCGAAGACCAGCATCACCAGGAAGCCCAGCACCAGGCCGGTGACCAGTTCCAGGGCCACCGCGGTGAAGAATCCTGCGGTGTCCCGGGCGGTGTAGCCGGCGGAGACCCGCTGCGTGACGGCCAGGCCGAGGCCGACGCCCAGCATCGCCTTGATCCGGGCGGGGAAGGCCTGGTGCGCGAACGGCGGGGCCACCACCAGGAAGGCCGTCATCCGGACACTGGCCAGGAGCAGGACTTCCAGCCATGCCTGGTTGATCGGGAAGTCCACCTCACATGCCCCCGAGCAACGAGGGGATCTTGGCGAAGAGATCGTTGGTGAAGGACACCATTTCCGTGATCATCCAGTGCCCGCAGACCAGCAGGGCCACCGCGACGGCTGCGAGCTTGGGCACGAAGGACAGGGTGGCTTCCTGCAGCTGGGTGATGGACTGCAGCAGGGAGATGGCGAGGCCCACCACCAGTGCCGTCACCAGCACGGGGGCGGCGAGCTTGGCGGCGACGATCATGGCCTGGAGGCAGATGTCCAGGACAGCGTTGGCGTTCATCCGGTGCTCGCGTAACTCTGGATCAGCGAGGTGATGATCAGGCCCCAGCCGTCCACCAGGACGAACAGCAGGATCTTGAACGGCAGCGAGATCATCACCGGCGGGAGCATCATCATGCCCATGGACATCAGCGCCGCGGAGACCACCAGGTCGATGACCAGGAACGGGATGAAGATGACGAAGCCGATGATGAAGGCCGCGCGGAGTTCGGAGATCATGAACGCCGGGATCAGGGTCTGCAGCGGCACGGCTTCGGGTGTGGCCGGATTGTCCATGCCGGCGGCCCGGGTCATGAGTGCGATGTCCTCTTCGCGGGTGTGCGCCAGCATGAAGTGCTGCAGCGGTCCCGAGCCGGCGCTCAGCGCGCCGTTGAAGTCGATGGTGCCGTTCAGGTACGGCTGGACCCCGACGGTGTTCATCTCGTTGATGACCGGCCACATGACGAAGATCGACAGGAACAGTGCCAGTCCGGCCAGCACCTGGTTGGGCGGGATGGAAGGCAGCGAGAGCGCGTTGCGGGTCATCGCCAGCACCACGAAGATCTTGGTGAACGAGGTCATCATCAGCAGCAGCGCCGGCGCCACTGACAGCAGGGTGATCCCGATCAGGGTCAGGACCGCGCTGGAGGGCTTCCCGTCCATGCCGTTGATGGCGATGTTGACGCTGCCGGTGTCCGGGCTGGCCGGTGCGCTGGGCGTCGCCGGAGGCGTTGGCGGCACGGGAGCCGCGTGGCCGGTGGCGGCGTTGAGCCACAGCAGCAGGATGGCCAGGAGGACGGCGGCCAGGCCGATCGCCAGCATTTTCTGGACGCGGTCGACGACGGCGGGGGCGGCGTTGACCGGCGCCGCGGCGTCACGGAAGGTCGGCAGGAGTCCGGCGAAGCGGGCGGGGCGGACGCGGGCGAAGCGGGAAGTCAGGGGGCGGATCAATTGCGGCGCCCGCTCCTGAGCGCGGCGGCGGCCTGTTTCCACGTGGACCCGGACAGGATCGATCCGGCCAGGACTGACTCGTGCAGCGGCGGGTGGGTGCCGGGCACGGTGGCACGGCCGGCAGCGGTGCGGGCGTGCGCATTGCGGTGCATGGTGCTGCGGCGGGACAACGGCAACTCGACGGGGCCGCCGTCGGGAACCGGGACGGCGGGTGCGGCAGGTGCGGCGGCCTGTGCCGCGGCGGAACCGCCCGCGCCGGCGAGGATTTGGGCGAACGCGCCCGCGGCGCCACTGCGGCGCGCTTCCGGGGCCGGAGCCTCGACCGGCTCTTCCGGGATGTCGCCGGTGTGGAGCACGTTGACGGCATGGTCGGTGACGCCCAGCAGGAAGCGCTGCCCGCCGGCGTCGACCACCACCACGGAGGCGCGCTGGCCGACGCTTTGGCGGCTCACGACGCTCAACGCGGCGTCAGCCCGGCGTCGTCCCGTGCCTTTGCCGAGACGGCGCTGCAGCAACCAGATCAGGCCCAGCACCGCGCCCAGGGCTACGGCTACCCGCAGCCCGAGGATCAGCGAGTCCATTCAGCTAAGCCCCTCGGCCACGTCGAGGATCCGGGTGATCCGGACGGCGTAGTCCTGGTCCAGGACCACCACCTCGCCGTGGGCAATCAGCCGGCCGTTGAGCAGCACGTCGGCGGGGGCGCCGGCGGAGCGGTCCAGTTCGATGATCTTGCCCGGCTCGAGCGAGAGCACGTCACGGACGGACATCCGGGTGCGGCCGATCTCCACGGTCAGGGCCATCTCGATGTTGTTGATCCGGCCCAGCCGGCCGGCCACCGTGTCGCCGCCGCCGAAGAGGTCTCCGGAGCGTTCCTGGCCGTTGCTGTGCTCGCGGAGGCGCACGGCGAACCATGCGGCCGGGCTGGTGCCGTCGGAGAGTTCGAAGACGGCGGTGTCCGGGTCGGTGAGCAGGCCGGAGGCGTCGGATTCGCGCAGGTCGGAGAGGACGCCGGCGCCGAAGACGGAGCTGGCGCTTTCCATTGCGGGGCGCAGCACGTCGGTGACGGAGACGACGCCGCGCTGGGCGCCGGCCATTCCGCCGGCCGCCTCGTCCAGGAAGGTGCGGTCACTGAGCATCAGGGCCAGGTCCGCGGTGACGGATCCGACGAAGGTGGCGGTGACGGCCTGGCGGGCGTAGGCTGCCGCGGCGCGCGCCGGGACCAGGGCCATTACCTTGAGGGCCACCGGGCTGGGCAGCTCCTCGACGAGCCGTTCCGCCGACGATTCGTGCTTGGTCAGGGTGATGCTCATTGGTGGTTCTCCTCGATGGTGACGATGACGGCGGCGGCCCGGGACCCGTTGCGTGCGGGGGCGGCGGTCGCCAGCCGCGTGCCGTCCAGGGTGAGGTCGAAGGGCCGGTTTTCCAGGTGCGGGAGGGTCAGGACGTCGCCGACGGCCAGGCCCAGCACCTGGCTGGGGGTGACGTAGGAGGTGGAGAGCCGGACGGAAAGCTCCACCGGGACGCGCTCCAGCTGGGAGCTGATCCGGACGCCGGCGTCGCCGCGGTTGTCAGTTGGGTTGACCTTTTTCAGCCGGCCCAGCAGCAGTGCGGCCGGGACCGCGAGGGTGGCGGGGGCGCTGATGTTGCCGACGTTGATGATGAAGGCCGCGACGATCATCAGTTCGCTCGGCGCCGCGGCTTGGGCGAACTGCGAGTTGTACTGGACGGTGTCCACCTTTATGGCTTCACTCAGGAGCGGACCCAGCGAGTAGCCGAGGTCCTCAAGCGCTTCGTCCATCAGGCCCTTGACCAGCGCCTGCTCGATCTGGGTGAATTTGCGGTCCGGCATGGCGGTGTCATTGGAGGCGCCCAGCATCCGGTTGATCCAGCCCAGGGCCGCGGGGGCCGGGAACTGCACCACCAGCTTGGAGTCCTGGGTGTCGACGGCGCAGAGCACCATGGCGGTCACGGCCGGCAGCGAGGAGGCGTACTCGTCGTAGCTCTGCATCCGCACGTCTTCGAGCCGGACCACGGACTTGACGCGGACCTTGGCCGTCAGCTGGGTGCCCCATTGCCGGGCGAAGGTTTCAAAGGCGAGTTCCAGGACCCTGCTGTGCTCCCGCGCCAGCGTCGCGGGACGCCGGAAGTCATAGACGCTTACGGTCCGCTCCCGTACCACTTCCCGCTCATCCATAACACTCACGGTTGCCACTATCGGCAGGGGGTGCGGCGCCGTAAGGCTGGGGCCGGGGCCTATTTCTGGCTGAGCTTCAGCGCCTCGGGGATCAGGGCCCGGACGGTTTCCGGCTTGTCCGAGATGACCACGATGTCCACCCGTCGGTTGCGTTCCATCAGCTCCGGCGTCGAGTCATCGTTGACCTGGCGGGCCGAGCCGAAGGCGACGGCGCCGATCCGCTCAGGCGGGATGCCGCCGCGGTCCACCATGAAACGCAGGACGTTGACCGCCCGGGCCGAGGAGAGTTCCCAGGTGGAGGGGTAGGAGGTGACGCCGTTCGCAGCGTGGCCCTCCACCATGGTTTCCAGGGCAGCCGGGCCCAGGATCGGCGAGATGATCTTGAGCACCTGGATGGCGCGGTCCGTCAGTTCAGGCCGGTCCGGAGCGAAGAAGGCCTGTGATCCGATCAGCTTCACCGTCAGGCCGCGCTGGTCGATCTGGAATTCGACGTTCTCCGACAGGCCCGCGGCGGAGAGGCCGGCCTTCATCTTCTCCTGCAGGGCACGGAGCCGGTCCACTTCCTTCTTGGCTTCCTCGAGGGCGGACTTCTGGGAAGGATCGGCAGGGGTGGAGGGCGGCGCTGACGCGGGCGCTGAAGCGGGGCTGGAGGCCGCGGCGAAGGCCTCCAGGTTCTTGTCCACGAACTCCGGCGGGACCACGGTGCCGGAGGCGGTGTCCACGGTCTCCGACGCCACCGCGCCGAAGCCCGTGGCGAGCGAGTTGCGCAGCTTCTCGAATTTGTTCGCGTCCACCGTTGACATGGCGTACAGCACGATGAAGAGGCACATCAGCACGGTGACCATGTCCATATAGGAGGCCATCCATCGTTCGTCGACGTGGTGCGCTTCGGGTTTCTTGCGCGGCCGCCGCCGGGAACTCACGCGGCGTCGTCCAGGGTGGCGGCGAGGCCGTCCCCGCTGGGGGCCTTCTTGCCGGCGTCGGCGCTCTTGAGCTGGTGTTCGGGCACCATGGAGCGCAGCCGTTCGGCCAGCAGCAGCGGCTGGGCGCCGGCCTGGACGGCAAGCATGCCCTCCATCACGAGGGTCATGCGCTCGACGTTCAGCTCAGAGAGCCGGGCCAGGCGGGAACTGAACGGCAGCCAGATGAAGTTCGCGGAGAGCAGGCCCCAGAGGGTCGCGACGAACGCCGCGGCGATCATGTGGCCCAGTTCGTCCGGCTTGGAGAGATTTTCCAGCACGTGGGTCAGCGAGACGACGGTACCGACGATTCCGACGGTCGGGGCGTAGCCGCCGAGGCTGGCGAAGAACTTGGACGACGCATGATCGCTGCGGGACTGGGTGTCGATCTCGTCCTCCATCTGCATGCGGAGGTCCTCGGCGTCGGTGCCGTCGGCGATGTTCTGGAGCGCCCTGACCAGGAACGGATCCTTCAGGCTGGCGGCTTCCTCTTCGAGGGACAGCAGCCCCTCGGCACGGGCCTTCTCCGCGAAGCGGACCATCTGGTCGATGCTTTCCTGCGGCTTGGCCGTCTTGCCCATGAACATCGCCGGCACGGACTTGAAGGCCTGGATCGCGTCCTTGAGGGTGTTGCCGGCCAGCCCCACGGCCAGGGTTGCACCGAAAACCAGGACCATGGGCCCGGGCAGCAGCAGGGAGGAGAGGTTTCCGCCCTCGATCAGCACCATGGCGATCACCGAGCCGAAGGCCAGGAGCAGTCCGATGATTGTTGCGGGATCCATGGCTTACTTCCTCGGGGCTTCGGGTTCCGGCGAACCGGCGTCGTCGTCCGTCTCCGCCGGGGGAACCAGGCTCAGCGGGTAACCGGTCACCGCGGGAAAATCCCGGGCCTTGCTCAGCACATAGGCGCGGTAGTCGGCGATCAGTTCAACCACTTCCGCCAGGCTTTCCAGCACAACGTACGCGGCGCCGTCGAGGGTGACCAGATGGGTATCCGGGCTCTCGTGGATCCGTTCAATCAGGTCCGGGTTGACCGCGAAGCGCGTTCCGTTGAGGCGTGTGACGACGATCATGGGCCGATTCTGCTTTGGGGACAGCCTGGCCGTGGCGGACAGGCGGGACGGGTGTTCTCCCTTTACTGTCGGCCGGTGGTGCGCTTTCGTTAGGCGACGGGCAAGGGGCCGCCCGCCGCCCGCGGTTGAAGGCCAGGATCAGCTGAATTTTCTTGGCGTTCCCGGTGCTGGCGCGGCTGCACGGGACTAGGGTGGAAGCCAACGGGGCAGCGCGGCCCGCCCCGTTCCACCCTTGGCCCGGCCTGGTTGGATGATCGTTGGTCCACGGGCGACGCTGAGTGCCACCACCACGGCCGCCCGCCCCAAGAGGAGGGCCAGCCATGGTGTCATTTCCGGCTCTTGAGCAGCCGCTGAACCCGTTTCCGCACTACGAAGCGATGCGCCGCAGTGATCCTGTTTCCCAGGATCGGGAGAGCGGGGTCTGGCACGTCTTCGGCTATGGGGACGTGCAGCGTGTCCTGTCGGACCACGCCACGTTCTCTTCCCGGTTCGGCGGTGACAATCCCTCCGAAACTGGCCAGCTCTTCGCGGCGAGCCTGATCAACACGGATCCGCCGCGGCACCGCCAGTTGCGGTCGCTGGTGACGCAGGCGTTCACTCCGCGGGCGGTGGAAGCCCTCGCCCCGCGCATCGCGGCGCTCACGGAGGAGTTGCTGGGCCCCGTGGTTCCCGCCGGCAGCACCGACCTGATCGAGCAGCTGGCCTATCCGCTCCCGGTGATCGTGATCGCGGAGCTGATGGGCATCCCTGCCGCGGACCGGGGCCGGTTCAAGCAGTGGTCGGACGTGATCGTGAGC
>DASSXE010000233.1:0-4312 GCA_035704125.1 Arthrobacter sp. | reverse complement strand
GTGCCAAGGGACAGGGACGAGACACGCAACCCACTGTTGCCGACATAACGCTGCTGCATGCCTGCAAGCTTACGATGCTTCGGACGGCCATAACGTAGGGTCTATAAACGTGAACTGGTTAGAAGCGGCCTTTCTGGGCCTTGTGCAGGGACTGACAGAGTTCCTTCCGATCTCCTCAAGCGCCCACCTCCGGATTGTCGGGGCCTTCCTGCCCGACGCCGCCGACCCCGGCGCCGCCTTCACGGCGATCACCCAGCTGGGCACCGAAACCGCCGTGATCGTCTACTTTTGGCGGGACATCGTCCGGATCGTCAAGGCCTGGTTCGGCTCCCTTACGGGCAAGGTATCGCGGCAGGACCCCGACGCGCGGATGGGCTGGCTGGTGATCCTCGGCAGCCTTCCGATCATCATCCTCGGCCTGCTCTTCCAGGACCAGATCGAATCCGTCCTCCGCAGCCTGTGGATCGTCGCGACCACCCTGATCGTGTTCGGCATGATCCTGGCCGTCGCGGATGCGGTCGGCCGGCAGGAACGCGACCTGAGCAGGCTGACCTATAAGCACGGCATCTTCTACGGCCTGGCCCAGGCCCTCGCCCTGATACCCGGCGTCTCCCGCTCCGGCGGCACCATCACCGCCGGCCTGCTGATGGGGTACACCCGGGAGGCGGCCGCCCGGTATTCCTTCCTGCTGGCCATCCCCGCGGTGTTCGGCAGCGGCCTCTACCAGCTGTACAAGGTGGTGGCCAAGGAGGGCATCAGTGGACCCTACGGCCTCCCCGAAACGGGCCTGGCCACCCTGATTGCCTTCGTCGTGGGCTACGTCATCATCGGCTGGTTCCTGCGCTATGTCTCGACCCGCAGCTACCGGATCTTCGTCTGGTACCGCATCTTCCTGGGCCTGGCGCTGTACCTACTGCTCGGTTTCAATGTCATCAGCGCCTAGCACTAGGCTTGGTCTGTGAAATCCTGGACCTCCCGCCCCGTGCCCCAGCTGCCGGGCAGCATGCCCGCGCTGCGCCTCTTCGACACCGCTCAGGGTGCCCCCGTGACCATCGAGCCTTCGGGACTGCAGTCCATGTACGTCTGCGGCATCACCCCCTACGACGCCACCCACATGGGTCACGCCGCCAGCTACGTGGCCTTCGACCTGCTTAACCGGGCCTGGCGGGACGGCCGCCAGCAGGTGGCCTACGTCCAGAACGTCACCGACGTCGACGATCCGCTGCTGGAACGTGCCACCGCGACGGGGGTGGATTGGCGAGACCTCGCCGCCAGCCAGATCGAACTCTTCCAGACCGACATGGAAGCCCTCAACGTGCTGGCGCCGGACAACTACGTCGGCGCTGTCGAAGCCATCCCGCTGATTGTCCCGGCGATCGAGTCGTTGCTGCAGCGCGGCCTGGCGTACCGGGTGCCCGGCGCCGCGGGGGAGCCCGACGGCGACGTCTACTACGACGTCGAAGCGGCCGGCAAGCATTCGGCCGAGGCCCGCGACGCCTGGACCCTGGGGTCCGTCTCGCACCTGTCCGACGCCGAAATGCTGGAACTATTCGCTGAGCGCGGCGGGGACCCCGGCCGCAGCGGCAAGCGGCAGGCCCTGGACCCGCTGCTGTGGCGCGTCGCACGCGACGGCGAGCCGAGCTGGGCCGGTGGCGAACTGGGCCAGGGCCGACCCGGCTGGCATATCGAGTGCACCGTTATCGCGCAAAAGTACCTGCCGGCGCCGTTCACCGTGCAGGGCGGGGGATCCGACCTGGTCTTCCCGCACCACGAAATGGGAGCCGGCCACGCCTACTCCCTGACCGGCACGCCGCTGGCCAGGCACTTCGCCCACGCGGGCATGGTGGGCCTGGACGGCGAGAAAATGAGCAAGTCCAAGGGCAACCTGGTGCTGGTGTCCCGGTTGCGCGCCGCCGGCGAGGATCCGGCCGCCATCCGGCTGGCCATCCTGGCCCATCATTACCGGAGCGACTGGTCCTGGACCGCGGAGGGCTTCGCCGAGGCGAAGGACCGCCTCCGGACCTGGCGGTCCGCCCTCGAGGCCGCGCCGGCAGAATCCGCCGGCCGCCTCGTCGGGGCCATGCGGGCCGCACTCTCGGACGACCTCGACGCGCCGCGGGCGCTGGCCGCCGTCGACGCCTGGGCCGCTGCCGCCCTGGCCACGGGCGCCGGCACCGCTTCGGCCGCGGACGCCGCCCTGGTCTCCGACGCCGTCGACGCCCTGCTCGGCGTCGAACTCTAGGCTCCGCTCCACCAACCGCCGGAGGAAGGCCCCTAGGGCTTGTCCTTGCCGCGCCGCTTGAGATACCGCTCAAACTCGCGGGCAATCGATTCGCCGCTGGCCTCGGGGAGGTCCGCGGTGTCCTTCGCCTCCTCGAGCTGGCGGACGTACGCCGCGATCTCCGGGTCCTCGGTGGCGAGTTCGTCCACGCCGCGTTCCCAGGCGTCGGCGTCCTCCACCAGTTCCTGCGTGTCCAGGGGAATCTGCAGCAACTCCTCGATCCGGTGCAGCAGCGCCAGCTGGGCTTTGGGCGACGGGGCCTGAGCCACGTAATGCGGGACGGCGGCCCACAGGGAAACGGTGGGCAGCCCCGCCAGCAGCGCCACCTCGGAGAGCACCCCGACGATCCCGACCGGCCCTTCATACTGGGACGCCTCCAGATCCATCCGCTCACGCAGGGCCGCGTCGTCCGTGGACGCGCTCACCGGGATGGGACGGCTGTGCGGCACGTCGGCCAGCAGGGCACCCACCAGGATGACGTAGTCCACGTCCAACGCCTCCGCGTGGACCAGCAGCTCGGCCGTATACGCCCGCCACTTATAGGACGGCTCGGTGCCCTGGACGAAGATGACGTCCACGTTGGACCCCGGCACGCTCGCCTTGAAGATGCGGGTGGAGGGCCACTTGATCTTCCGCTCACCGGAGGAAGTCCGGCGGATCACCGGCCTGGTGAACTGGAAATCGTAATACTCATCGGCGTCGATCGACCCGACCTTCTTGCCGCCCCACAGCTTGTTCAGGTAGCGCAGGGCATCGGTGGCCGCCTCGCCGGCGTCGTTCCAGCCTTCGAACGCCGCCAGCATCACCGTGATCCGCTGGCCCTCCGGCACGGGCTGCAGCAACCGTTCCGGCTCAGGCATGCCGCCCGCTCCCGTGGTGTCCGATTCGAAGCTATTCATGACTTCACCCTACGTCGAAGTTCCGGGTGAGTGCAGTCAGGAGGCGCCCCTTGGCCGGCCGGACTTCGCCGTCGGCGTAGCGGCCCCGCCGGAGAACCGGCCGCGGCGGGGCGGCACCGTAGACTGGGAGGCATGCGACCGCCAGCTTCCCCGCCCCTGCTCAAAGCCGCACTGTGGGACATGGACGGCACCATTGTGGACACGGAGCAGTACTGGATTGCCGCCGAACACGCCCTGGTCGAAGCGCACGGCGGCCAGTGGTCCCACGAGAAGGCGATGCAGCTCGTGGGCCAGTCCCTGGTCTTCTCCGCCGGCATCCTGCAGGAGGCCGGCGTAGAGCTGGAGGTCCGCGACATCATCGACACCCTGACCGGGCACGTCGTCAGCCTGGTCCGCGAATCAGTGCCGTGGCGGCCGGGAGCGCGCGAGCTCCTCGATGAGCTGCACACCGCCGGCGTCCGCTGCGTCCTCGTGACGATGTCCGAGGCGCCCCTTGCCCGCGAAATCGTCGCGAGCCTGCCCAAGCCCTACTTTGAGTTCCTGGTCACCGGTGACACCGTGGCACAGGGCAAGCCCCACCCGGAGGCGTACCTGAAAGCGGTCGAGCTGCTGCAAGAGGCGGACCCGGACCTGGACCTGCGGCACTGCGTGGCGCTCGAGGACTCAGCCCCCGGCGTCGCCGCCGCCGTCGCCTCCGGAGTGGTCACGGTGGCCATCCCGCACCTGGTTCCGCTGCCGCACGACCCGCGCCGCGCCACCTGGGACACCCTGTCCGGCCGCACCGTGGCCGACCTGCAGGAACTGGTCCTGCTCCGGCACGAACCTGCCGCCGTGCCCAGCGGAGGCGGCAACCTTGACTGAACCCACGGCGGATAAGCCTTTCTCCCTGCGTGGCGGTATCCCGTTGGGCCGGATCGCTGGCATCCCCGTCGTCCTGGCCTATTCCTGGTTCGCCATCGCGGCCTTCACCGTGATCGCTTACGGACCGGTGCTTGCCCACAACAACCCGCGGCTGGGTGCCACCGCCTACCTCGTGGCCTTCGCCTATGCGGTGCTGCTGCTGATCTCGGTGCTGGTCCACGAACTCGCGCATGCCCTGACCGCCAGGCTCTACCGCTGGCCCACCAGCAAG
>DASSXE010000231.1:0-4919 GCA_035704125.1 Arthrobacter sp. | reverse complement strand
GTGACCGTCACCCACCCCGAGGTGCCCGGCAGGATCCCCTCCCCGGAGCCTTCGGTGCAGGTTCCGGAGGCCTCTCCGACGCTGCCGCTTTCGTCGATGGTGCCGTCTGCTCCGACCGGACGGGTGCCGGGAACCTGGTTTTCGGGCAGTGGCAGGATCACCATTTCGTGGCTGATGCTGCCGGCATTGGTCACCAGGAAGGAGACGGGGCCGTGGCCGACCGTGCCGTGGTCGGCGGTCAGGCGCATCGCCCCGGCCATCATGCCGTTCCGGGGCCGCATGACCGGCCCGCCCATATTGGTCAGGGTGATATTCACATTCGCCCCGGCCAGGCTCGGGACGGCGCACCCGGCAACGGCGCGGCCGTCCGCGCCGCCGGGACCGTCGGGACGGCCCAGGAGCCCGACGGCCAGCAGGGACAGCACGGTCAAGAGGACGACGACGGCGGCCGCCACGAGGTTCTGGCCCCGGCGGGAGAGCGTGCTCATTCCCGGCGCCTGAGGGCCGCCCGCATCGCGGTGAGCTCCTGCTCGTTAATCTCGCCCCGGGCGAAGCGCTCGTTCAGGATCCGCTCCGCCTCGTGAGGGGCCGGACCCGCCCCGGTGAAGCCCTCACCGGGGTGGGTCCGCCGCAGCAGCAGCACCACGACGGTGACCACCCCGCCCCAGAAAATCAGCATCAGCAAAGCCATGGCGATCCAGCCGCCGAGGCCCCAGCCGTGTCCATACCATCCATTCATCATGGCCGTTCCCTTTCCTGCCGGATCCTCCTAGCCGTGGCTGCCGAGGTAGCCGACCAGGCCGTCCACCGTAGCCACGGCCGGGTAGTCGCGCTCCGGAATGTCCACGCCGGTATCCGTGTCGATGATTTCCACCAGCCGGAGGAAGTCCAGCGAATCGAGTTCCAGGTCCTGGCGAAGCCGGGCGCCGCCGTCGACGTCGTCGAGGTCCACGTCCGGCGCCACCTTCCGGAGGGCGGCGCGCACGGCGTCCCGCGCATCCTGTTCGTTCATGGTGCCTCCGTTGTCACAGTGTGTCCGGGGTTTGCAGTAGTTCGTTGATGCGGGCCAGGAACCGTCCGCCGCGCAGCCCGTCACTGACCCGGTGGTCGGCGGACAGGGTGGCGACCGCCGCGGACCGCACACCCAGCATCCCGTTCTCCGCCCAGGGCTGTTCCTGCACGCGGCCCAGGCCCAGCATGGCCACCTGCGGGGGGTAGATGACCCCGTAGACGCTGTCGACGCCGAGGTCCCCGAGGTTGGTCACGGTCAGGGTGGGGTCCGCCATTTCGGCCCGCAGCAACCTCCCGGAGCGGGCCCGGCTGACCAGGTCCCGCAACTGTTCCATCAGGTCGTCGAGGGCCAGGGTGTCCGCGTCGTGGATTGCCGGCGCAACCAGGCCGCCCTGCCGGAGGGCCACGGCCACCCCCAGGTGCACTGCGGGGCTGGGCCGGAATTCATCTGCCAGGTAAAAGCCGTTGACTTCCGGTACTTCCCTGGCCGCGAGCGCCGCCGCCTTCAGCAGCAGGGCTGACGGCACCAGCCTGGCCGCCACCGGGCGCTGGGCGTTGACGGACTGCATCCAGGCCACCGCGGCGCGCAGGTCCAGGGTGGTGCTGAGGTAGTAGTGCGGGATGGTCTGTTTGGAGCGGGACATCAGCGATCCGATGGCGCGCCGCAGCCCGGCGACCCGTTCACTTCCCCCGGCGGGCTGTTCCGGTGCGGGCTGCCGCCCCGCAGGCGTCTCCTTCGGTGGGACCGTCGCTGCGGCTTCCGGTGCGCCTTCGCCGGGGGCCGGCAGGCGGGAGGCGGCCTGCTGGACGTCGGCCACGGTCACGGCGCCGTCCGGACCACTGCCGGCGACGGACGCGAGGTCGACGCCGAGTTCGGCGGCCAGGCGTCGGGCCCGCGGCGCGGCGCGTACCCTCCCGGGGGTGGCCGGGCGGGCGGCCACGGCGTGCTCCACATCGGCCCGGGTGACGGCGCCGTCCTTGCCGGTGCCGTGGATCCGTCCGGTGTCGACGCCCAGCCGGTGGGCCAGGTGCCGGACGGGCGGGGGAGGCGCAGGCGCCACCACGGGCGGCGGCGGAGCGGCCGACGGTGCCTCAACGGACATCGGAGGAGCCGGCGACGACGGACCCGGCGTCGGCGCGGGTCCGGTCACCTCGGCGGGGGTTTGGGTAATCCGGGCCAGCGGGGTGCCCACCGGCACGGTCTGGCCGAGTCCCACGAGCAGGTCCGCGACCACACCCTCCTGGAAAGATTCAACGTCCATCACCGTCTTGTCCGTGTCCACTACGGCCACCAGGTCCCCGCGGCGGACGTAGTCGCCCGGTTTGACCAGCCACTCGACGATCTTGCCGTGGTCCATGTCTGCCCCCAGGGAGGGCATCAGGAAGTCACCCACGCCCGGCCACCGCCTTCTGTGCGGCCGCGACCACCCGCGCGGCCGAGGGCAGGGCCGCCAGTTCGAGCTGCTTGGCGTAGGGGATCGGCACCTCGGCGCTGCAGACGCGGCCCACCGGGGCATCCAGGTCATAGAACAGGCGCTCGCTGATCCGGGCGCTGATCTCGGCGGAGATGCTGCCGCTGCGCCAGCCCTCGTCGACCACCACGGCGCGATGCGTCTTCGTCACCGAAGCCATGATGGCGGCGTCGTCGAGCGGCCGGAGCGTGCGAAGGTCCAACACCTCGGCCTCGATGCCCCCGCTGGCGAGCTCATCGGCGGCCTCGAGCGTCAGCGGCAGCGTCCCGCCATAGGTGATGAGGGTGACGTCGGTGCCGGCCCGGCGTACGGCGGCCCGGGTGATGTCCACCGGGCCGGCGTCGTCGGCCAGCTCGCCGGGGACGTTGTAGAGCGAACCGTGTTCGAAGATGAGCACCGGATCGGGGTCCTGCAGCGCGGTCCACAGCATGCCCCGGGCGTCCTCCAGCGTGGCGGGCGTGAGGATGCGCAGGCCCGGGATGTGGGCGTACCAGCCCTCGAGGCTGTGCGAGTGCTGGGCGCCGAGCTGGCGGCCGGCCCCGGTGGTCATCCGGATGACCAGCGGGACGTTGAACTGGCCGCCGGACATATGCAGCAGCGAGGCCGCGTTGTTCATCAGCTGGTCCAGGGCGAGGAGGCTGAAATTGACCGTCATGATCTCCACGATCGGACGCATCCCGCCCAGCGCCGCGCCGATGCCCGCCCCCACGAACCCCGATTCGGAGAGCGGCGTATCGCGGATCCGCCCGGGCCCGAATTCCTCCAGCAGGCCCAGGCTGACGGCGAAGGACCCGCCGTAGGCGCCCACGTCCTCACCCATCAGGAACACCCGGCTGTCGCGCTGCAGGGCGTCCCTGATCCCGGCCCGGAGGGCCTCGCGGTAGCTGGATTTCATCATTCGGCTCCGTCCTGCCGGCCGCCGGGTTCGCTGTAGACGAACCGTTCCAGGTCTTCGAGCGGTTCGGGGGTGCCGGCCTCGGCGAACGCGACGCCGGCCGCGATTTCCGCGTCGGCGTCGGCCTGCAGTTGCTCCCAGTCGGCGGCCGGCAGCCCGCCGCCGGCCTCCAGCGCCGCGTGCAGCAGCACGATCGGGTCCCGCTCCAGCCACCGCGCCACCTCGGCCTTGTCCCGGTACCGTTCCGGGTCGAACATCGAGTGCGCCCGGAACCGGTAGGTGCGCAGCTCCAGGAAGTGCGGGCCGCCGCCGGCACGGACCGCGTCCACGGCGCGCCGGGCCGTTTCCTCGACGGCCAGCACGTCCATCCCGTCCACGGCCCAGGCGGCCATCTCGTACCCGGACGCCTTCAAGGCGATGTCGGTCTGCGACTCGGAGCGGCCCAAGGCCGTGCCCATCGCGTACAGGTTGTTCTCGCAGCAGAACAGCACCGGCAGCTGCCAGAGCGCGGCCAGGTTCATGCTCTCGTGGAACTCGCCCTCCGCCACGGCACCCTCGCCGAAGAAGCAGGCGGTCACCCGGTCCCGGCCGGCCATCTTGTCCGCCAGGGCGAGGCCGACGGCCAGCGGCAGGCCGCCGGCCACGATGGCGTTCCCGCCGTAGAACCGGGTGCCGGCATCGAAGAGGTGCATCGAGCCGCCGCGGCCCCGGCAGCAGCCCTCGACGTGGCCGTACATCTCGGCCAGGATCGCGCCGGCGGAGACGCCGCGCAGCAGCGCGTGGCCGTGTTCGCGGTAGGTGGCGACGACGGCGTCCGCCGGCGAGAGGGCCGCCAGGACCCCCGCCGCCACCGCCTCCTCACCGATGTAGACGTGCAGGAAGCCGCGGATCTTCGCCGCGCTGTAGAGCTCGACGCACTTCTCCTCGAGCCGGCGGACGCGCAGCATCTGGCTCAGCAGGTGGCGCCCCCGGGCCGGGTCCGGCGGCACGGACTCGGCCCCGGCGGGCCCGCTCATGCCGGGGCCCCCGGGCCCGGCGCGGACTCGATGGTGGAGGTGTCACCCTCGGGCAGTCCCAGCTCCCGGGCCTTCAGCAGCCTGCGCAGGATCTTTCCGCTGCGGGTCTTGGGCAGGGCCGTGGTGAAGTCCAGCAGGCGCGGCGCCACCGCCGGGCCCAGCCGCTTGCGGGCGAAGCCGATGATGTCCAGCTGCAGTTCCTCGGACGGCTCGAAACCCGGCCGCAGCTCCACGAAAGCCTTGACCACCTCACCGGCCACCGGATCCGGCACGCCGATGACGCCCGCCTCGGCCACGGCGGCGTGCTCCATCAGTGAACTTTCCACCTCGAACGGGCCGATCAGGTGCCCCGAGGACTTGATCACGTCGTCGCCCCTGCCCACGAACCAGTAGTAGCCGTCGGCGTCACGCCTGGCGAGGTCGCCGGTGAGGTACCAGCCGCCCACGAAGCAGCGCCGGTAGCGTTCCTCTTCGTTCAGGTAGCCGCGGAACATGGACGGCCAGCCGGGCCGCAGCGCCAGTTCG
>DASSXE010000120.1:0-2102 GCA_035704125.1 Arthrobacter sp. | reverse complement strand
GTTGAAGAAGTGGAAGCCCACCAGCCGTTCCGGGTACTGCAGGTCCTCGGCCATGGCGGTCACCGAGAGCGAGGAGGTGTTGGTGGCGAGGATGCACTCGGGGGAGACGATCGCCTCCACTTCCTTGAACACCTGCTTCTTGACGTTGAGCTCCTCGAAGACGGCCTCGATCACGAAGTCCGCATCGGCGAAGGCCTCCTTGGAAACCGAGCCGCTGACCAGCGCCTTGGTCCGGTTGGCGGCGTCGGGGCTGATCCGCTTCTTCGCCAGCAGCTTGTCCACCTCGGCGTGCACGTAGTCCACGCCCTTGTCCACGCGGGCCTGGTCGATGTCCGTCATCACCACGGGCACCTTCAGCTGCCGGGCGAACAGGAGCGCCAGCTGGCCGGCCATCAGGCCCGCACCGACGACGCCGACCTTGGTTACCGGGCGGGCGAGCTTGCGGTCCGGAGCTCCCGCGGGGCGCTTGGAGCGGCGCTGCACGAGGTCCAGGAACGCGTACACGGTTGACCGGAATTCGTCGGTCTGCATCAGGTCCGCGAGTGTCTGGCACTCCAGCTCCGCGGATTCGGCCTGCGACATGGTGCGGTTGGCCTCCAGCACGTCCAGCACCTTGCCTGGGGCGGGGGAGGCGTTGGAAGTCTTGGCCTCCACGAAGGCGCGGCCGGCGGCGACGGAAGCGGCCCAGCGTTCGGCGACGGCGGCGTCTGCCGGGTCGACGGCGTGGGACCGTTCCGGTGCCTCGGCGCCGGCGATCACCTTCGCGGCCCAGGCCACCGACTGCTCCACGAAGTCGGCCGGTTCGAAGATGGCGTCCGCGACGCCGAGTTCGAAGGCCTGCGGGCCGGTGAGGGTGCGGTTGTTGCTCAGCGGGTTCTCGATCATGACCTTGACGGCGTTCTCCGGGCCGATCAGCCGCGGGAGGATGTACACGCCGCCCCAGCCGGGAACGAGTCCGATGAAGGCCTCGGGCAGGGCCAGCGCGCCGGCGCCGGTGGAAACGGTCCGGTAGGTAGACTGCAGCGCGATCTCAAGCCCGCCGCCCAGGGCCAGCCCGTTGATGAAGGCGAAGCTTGGCACGCCGAGGTTGGCGAGGGTGGCGTAGACATCGTGGCCGAGCTGGGCCATCCAGAGGCCCTGTTCGCGGCCGCTGACGGACTTCACGGTGGACAGGTCCGCGCCCGCCACCAGGAAGTACGGCTTGCCGGTGACGCCGACGCCGGCGATCTCGCCGCGTGCGGCCCGGTCCCGGAGGCCTTCCAGGACGGTCCCCAGCTCGATCAGCGTGTTGGGGCCGAGGGTGGTGGGCTTGGAGTGGTCCAGGCCGTTGTCCAGCGTGACCAGGGCAAAGGTTCCCGGGCTGGTGCCGTCCACGGCCGGAAGCTCGATGTCCTGGACGTAGGAGTGCGTCACCGTCTCGTTCGGAAACAGCTCGGCAAGCTTGTGGAAATCGGCGGCGCTCATGCTGCGGCTCCAGTCTCGGTGGTGGTGGTGTCGGTGCCGTAAGCGGCGTGGTGCGGGTTCTCCCAGATCACGGTGGCGCCCATGCCAAGGCCGATGCACATGGTGGTCATGCCGTAGCGGACGCCGGGGTCCTCCTCGAACTGGCGGGCCAGCTGGTTCATCAGCCGGACGCCGGAGGAGGCCAGCGGGTGGCCGACGGCGATCGCGCCGCCGTAGCGGTTGACCCGGGGGTCGTCGTCGGCGATGCCGAAGTGGTCCAGGAAGCTGAGCACCTGCACGGCGAAGGCTTCGTTGATTTCGAAGAGCCCGATGTCCTCGATGCCGAGGCCGGTGTTCTTCAGGGCCTTCTCGGTGGCCGGGACCGGGCCGATGCCCATGACTTCGGGTTCGACGCCGGCGAAGGCGTAGCCGACCAGGCGCATCTTGACGGGCAGGCCCAGTTCCTCGGCGGCGTCGGCGGAGGCGAGCAGCGCGGCGGTGGCGCCGTCGTTGAGGCCGGCGGCGTTGCCCGCCGTCACCCGGCCGTGGGCGCGGAACGGGGTCCGCAGGCCGGCCAGGTCCTCCACGGTGGTTCCCGGGCGGGGCGGCTCGTCCACGGAGTTCACGGTCCAGCCCTGGCCCGGCTTCATGGTGGCCAC
>DASSXE010000395.1:0-3395 GCA_035704125.1 Arthrobacter sp. | reverse complement strand
GCGGCCCTATCGAAGGAAGCACTGCTGGCCGGAATCGAGGGTGTCTACTCGGCCGCCGCCGGCCGCCGGATCGATGCCGTCGTCCAATTCGCCGACGCGCGGTCGGGCTCTGCGGGGGAGTCCTACGGCCGCGCGCTGATGCGGGCCGCAGGGTTCGAAGCTCCGACGCTCCAAAAAGAGATCTGTGACCGCTCGGGGCGGGTGGGCTTCTCCGACTACTTCTGGGAAGACGAGCGCATCGTCGGGGAGTTCGACGGCGTCGTGAAGTACATGAAGCCCGAATATCTGCAGGGCCGCACGCCATCGCAGGCCGTTGTGGACGAAAAACGCCGGGAGGACCGTATGCGGGCGGCCGGTTTCTCCGTGGTGCGGTGGGTATGGCAGGACCTGATGGCACCGCTGCAGCTGGAACGGGCGCTGGCGGCGGCCGGTGTTCCCCGCCGTCGTGCCCGTTCCGCCCGCCGTCGAACCGAATAGTCGTCCCCGACGCGCAAATGGCCTGCCGCTGTGGGAATTCCTACAGCGGCAGGGCATTTGCGCGTCGAAAGCACGTAGCCGGACCTAGAGCACCCGGCGGAGGAACTCCTTGGTGCGGGCGTGCTGCGGGTTGGACAGCACCTCGCGGGGATCGCCGGATTCGACGACGACGCCGCCGTCCATGAACGTCAGCCGGTCGCCGACCTCCCGGGCGAAACCGATCTCGTGGGTCACCACGATCATGGTCATGCCGGACTTGGCGAGATCCTTCATCACGTTCAGCACGTCGCCCACCAGCTCGGGGTCCAGCGCGGAGGTGGGCTCGTCGAAGAGCATCAGTTCCGGATCCATGGCCAGGGCGCGGGCGATGGCCACGCGCTGCTGCTGCCCGCCGGAGAGCTGCGAGGGGTAGTGGCCGGACTTGTCCGCCAGCCCCACCCGGTCCAGCAGTTCCAGTGCGCGCTTCCGGGCCGCGTCCTTCGGCTGGCCTTTGACCTGGACCGGAGCTTCCATGACGTTCTGCAGCGCGGTCTTGTGCGGGAACAGGTTGAAGCGCTGGAACACCATGCCGATCTCGCGACGCTGGGCAGCGATCTCCTTGGTCTTCAGGTCGTGCAGCCGGCCGTTGACCTCGCGGTAGCCGATCAGCGACCCGCCCACGGAGATCCGCCCGGCGCTGATGGTCTCCAGCAGGTTGACGCAGCGCAGCATGGTGGACTTGCCGGAACCGGACGGGCCGATCACCACCGAGACCTCACCCTGGTTGATGGTCAGGTCAATGCCGCGCAGCACGTGGTGCTGGCCGTAGTACTTGTGCAGGCCTTCGATCTTGACCAGCGGCGTTTCTGCGGTGGCCGTCATCGGGCACTCTCCTCGGGGAAGTCCGTTTTCAGCGAGCGTTGCGCATCCGCGCCGGCACCCGCTGCCTTGGCGGCCGCGGGGTTCACCGCTGCGGGGGCCAGGTTGTCCACGCCCTTGCCGTAGTACGCCTCAAGGTAGTGCTGGCCGACCATCAGGATGCTGGTGACCAGCAGGTACCAGAAGGCTGCCACGATCAGCAGCGGGATGGGCAGGTAGATGCGGTTGGCGAGGGCGTTGGTGGCGAAGGTCAGGTCAAGGGTGAAGGGCACGGCCAGGACCAGCGAGGTGGTCTTGAGCATGCCGATGGTCTCGTTGCCGGTGGGCGGAACGATGATCCGCATGGCCTGCGGCAGGATGATCCGCCACATGATCTTGGCCTTGGACATGCCGAGCGCCTCGGCGGCTTCCGTCTGGCCCCGGTCCACGGACTTCAGGCCGGCCCGGAAGATCTCGGCCAGGTAGGCGGACTCGTTGAGGCCCAGGCCGAGAATCGCCGGGATCAGGCCCTTGCTGGGATCCGAGAGCGCGTAGCTGAACAGCTCCGGGCCGAAGGGAATGCCCAGGGTGACCGCCGGGTAAAGCACCGTGACCAGGCCCCAGAACACCAACTGGGTGTACACCGGGGTGCCGCGGAAGAACCAGACCCACAGCCAGCTGGTGTAGCGGAGCACGGGGTTGTCCGACTGCCGCATGACCGCCAGCAGGATGGCCAGGACAATGGCCAGCACCATCGACGTCACCGTCAGCAGCAGGGTCCAGCCCACGCCCTGGACGACCTTGACGTCCAGGATGTAGGTCGCGACGACGTCCCAGCGGAAGTTGGGGTTCGTCACCAGGCTCTGCAGCAGCATCAGCAGGGCACCGCCGATGACGATCGCGCTGATCCACCGGCCGGGGTGCCGCACCGGAACCGATTTATTCAGTTCCGGTGCGGCATCGTCCTGCTGGTCCTTCATCGCTGCACCCGGGTGGTTGGTCAGGCTCAAGACCCGGCCGCCGGGTTGACCTCGGACTTGGTGATGGCGCCTTCGGCGTTGCCCCAGCCCTCAAGGATCTTCTTGTACGAACCGTCGGCGATCAGCTTGGCCACGGTCTTCTGGATGACGTCGGTCAGGGCGGTGTCCGACTTGGCGACGGCGATGCCCTGCGGAGCGGCGTCGTAGACGTCGCCGAGCTTCTCCAGCTGGCCGTTCGTCTGGGTCAGGGCGTAGCCGATGATCGGTGAATCGGCGGCCATGGCGTCGATGCTGCCGTTAACCAGGCGGGTGGTGACGTCGGTCTGGTTCTTCAGCGTGACGATGTCGATCGGCTTCTTGCCCGCGGCGGTGCACTTCTTGTTCCGGTCCGAGAGGTCCGGGTCTTCCTGCACGGTGCCGGTCTGGACGCCGATCGACTTGCCGCAGACGTCGTCCAGGGAGAACTTCTTCGGGTTGCCCTTCTGCACGGCCCAGGCGGTGCCGGCATTGAAGTAGCTGACCATGTTGACGGCGCCCAGGCGCTCCTTGTTGATGGTGAAGGAGGAGATGCCGAGGTCGTACTTCGGGCCGAGGGCCGGGAGGATGCCGGTGAATTCGGCGGTCTGCACCTGGACCTTGAGGCCGAGGGTGGCGCCGATCGCCTTGGCGATGTCGACGTCGTAGCCCACCGGGGTCTGGCCGTCCGTGCCGAGGAACTCGGCCGGAGCGTAGCTGGTGTCGGCGCCGACGGTCAGGGTGCCCTTGGACTTGATGGCCGCGGGGACCATGGCCGCCAGCGAGTCATCCTTCTGGACCGTGGTGGGGTCGAAGCTGGCCTTGGCGCTGCCGGACGCCGCGGGGGTGCTGCCGCCGGTACCGGTGCCGGTCTCGGAAGCGTTGGTGCAGCCGGTGAGGGCGAGGGCGCCGACGGCGAGGACGGTGGCGGCCTTGAGCGCGGGGTTGCTCAGGAAGGAACGGGAGATCTGCATTTTTTCTTACCTTTTGTTGCAGGGGAGCCGAAAACTAAGTCGGTTCATAGTGTATCGCCGAACAAGAGATGTACGTCACAGAAAACTAAGTTTCACTATTGGATAACTATTG
>DASSXE010000398.1:0-5625 GCA_035704125.1 Arthrobacter sp. | reverse complement strand
CAGCAGCCGCCCGAGTTCCGTCGCGGCGGCGGTTCCCCTGACCTCGGGCAAGACGCCCGCTACGGGCAGGCCGACGGACCGCGAGAGCAGCTCGTCATCGAAGTCCACGCCCGGCCGGGACCGGATGACCAGGGCGGTATCGACCGGCGGAAGCTCGGGCACCAGGCGTGCCGCGGCCACGGCGGCCCGGAGCTGGGCCGGCAGCACCACGAGGAGCCGGTCGCATTCCCAGGCAAAGGTGCGCAGCGACTCCCTCCCCCGGCCCGCGTCCACCACCACCAACTCGTAGCAGCGCCGCGCAGCGTCCAGCACGTTGGCGGCCGCGGCGGCACCGAGGACCGCGGGCCGTTCCCGGGTGCCCGGCCACGACAGGAACGAAAATCCGCCGGCTTCCGGCAGCGCGCTGTGAAGCTGGCCGGGGTCGATGCTGCCGCTCGCATCGGCAAGATCGGGCCAGCGGACCCCCGGTTCTTCCTCGGCCGCCAGAGCGAGTTCCAGGCCGCCGCCCCACGGGTCCCCATCGACCAGCAGCACCCGGACGCCGAGACGCGCCGCGGCCTGCGCCAACCAGATGGCCGCCGTCGTAGCGCCCGCCCCTCCGCAACCGCCGACGACGCCCAGGACGTGTCCGCCCGGCTCCGGGCTGCCCGAACGGCTCAGGTACTCAGCCAGCCACGGGCCGCCCTCGGGAAGCACCGCAACCCGCTCGGCACCCATCGCGGCGGCCAGTTGCCAGAGCCGGTCCCCCTCGCCGCTGAGCCCGACGACGACGGCCGGGGCGCGCCGCCGGTAGGGCAGCTCGCTGATGTCGCTGCCGACCAGGACCGCGCCGGCCGACTCCCAGTACGGCGCCGCCTCCGCACCGTCGCCCACGGTGCTCAGCTGGCGCCCCGCTGCGGCCACAATCCGCTCCACCTCGCCGCGCAGCACCGCCGAACCGGTGACCAGCAGCGTCTCCGCCGCCCCCGCCTCCGCCAGCGTGTCGGGAAGCCACGGAGCCCCCGGCGGCCCAGCCCCTGCCGCCGGATGGGCAGCCGGCGGCGACGCCGGATGCGGCGGGATGCTGGGCCCGGTGAGTTGATGCCTGCTCATGGCTACCACCCTGCCGGTCGATGGCGGGTGCACGCAGCGCCGTCGGACGCTATGTGGAAAACCCGGAGCACCGGCGGCGGTCGCCCCGCGCTGGCGGGGAACCGGCGAAGCTCAGGGCAGAATTGATCCTATGTACCTGCTGCTCGCCGCCCGCCCCGACGGCGCAGCCCTCCAACGTCTCACGGCGGCCGGCACGCCGGATCCCGCGGCCCCCGAACCCCGCCTGGTCACCGCATCCGAACTGCCCGGCGTCGTCCGCGAGCTGGAACGCCAACGGCCGCGCTGGATCTGGCACCGCACCCAGGACTGGTACCCGTCGCTGCTGGCCGCCGGCGTCGAACTGGAACGCTGTTACGACCTGGTCCTGTGCGGGTCGATCCTCGCCCACGCGGAATTCACCGCGGAGACCGCCTACGCCCGCGCCGCGGAGAAACTGACCCAGGACGACGAGGACCAGCATCCCCCGCGGACCCTGCAGCCGCCGCCCCCGCCGGCCGACCAGGGCGCCTTGTTCGATGATCCGGGCCTCGTCGCGGCGCCGCGGTACTCACTCGAGGAACTCCGCGCGGAATACGCCGCCCAGCAGGAGGCCCTCGCCAGCGCCGCTCCGCCCGGCGACCGGCGCAAGCAGCGGCTCCAGCTCCTGCTCGCCGCCGAGTCAGCCGGCGCCATGATCGCCGCCGAGATGCAGCACACGGGTGTGCCGTGGCGCGAAGAGCTGCACGAACGGATCCTGTCGGACTACCTGGGCCCCCGGCCGGCACCCGGCCACCGCCCCGCCAAGCTCGAGGCGCTGAACGGCGAACTGCGCCGCCTGCTGCAGTCCCCGGCGCTGAACCCGGACTCGCCGCAGGAGCTCATGCGCGCCCTGCACCGCAACGGCATCGAGGTCAAAAGCACCCGCCAGTGGGAGCTCAAGGAGGCCAGCCACCCGGCGATTGAACCGTTGCTGGCCTACAAGAAGCTGGCCCGGCTGCACGCGGCCAACGGCTGGGCGTGGCTGGACGCCTGGGTCTCGGACGGCCGCTTCCGGCCGGAGTACGTGGTGGGCGGCGTCGTGTCCGGGCGGTGGGCCTCCCGCGGCGGCGGGGCGCTGCAGATCCCGCGGCAGATCCGCGGCGCCGTGCACGCAGATCCGGGCCACAAACTCATCGTCGCGGACGCCTCGCAGCTGGAGCCGAGGGTGCTGGTGGCGCTCGCGCAGGACGCCAGGATGGCTGACGCCGCGCGGGACAAGGACCTCTACGCCGGCATCGCCGCGCAGGGATTCGGCGGGGACCGGGCCAAAGCCAAGGTGGCGCTGCTGGGGGCGATTTACGGTGCCACCTCCGGGGAGTCGGGCCGGCTGATGCCCCAGCTGGCGCGCACCTATCCGCAGGCCGTCGGCTTCGTCGAACAGGCTGCCCGCGAGGGAGAGGCAGGCAGGACCGTCACCACAAGGCTCGGCCGCAGCAGTCCGCCGCCCTCCGAGCGCTGGCTGCGCAGCCAGCAGTCCACCACGGCGGAGGAACAACGGCGCGCGGAGTCCCTGGCCCGGTCCCGGGGACGGTTCACCCGCAACTTCGTGGTCCAGGGCTCGGCGGCGGACTGGGCCGCCTGCTGGCTGGCCGAACTACGACGGCGGCTCCGGGCACTGCGCGCCGCCGGCGGCCCCGCCGGGGAACTGGTCTTCTTCCTGCACGATGAGGTGATGGTGCACTGCCCGGCCGAAGCGGTCGAGGTCTGCACCCGGGCGATCGAGGAATCGGCCGCCGCCGCCAAGGACCTGCTCTTCGGCCCGATTCCGGTGGAATTCCCGGTCAGCGTCGCCGTCGTCGACTCCTACGACAACGCCAAGTAACCGCTCTCCCGGACGGCCCGGCGGCCCTGGCCGACCCCGCGCGTAACGTACCCGGCGGTAGCGTTGCACCCGTTCCGGGGCCTTGTTACGTTCAAAGAGGCACCTCCGTGGGCACCGCATCAGAATGCGGCGCAGGAGAGCCACCGGCAACAGAGGTTAGGAACGGAAGGCAGCGACGTGGCTGGCATATTCGAGATCGCAGCGGCCGGCAACGAGTCGTACTTCTTCAAGCTGACGGCAGCGGACGGAACCGTGGTGGCCGTTTCGCCGCTGTACAACAGCGTCAAGGGGGCGGCAGCAGGGATCACCGCGGTGCGTGAGAACGCTGCGACCGGACTCGTGGTGGACCGGTCCGGCCCGGCCGTTTAGGCGTCCACCCCGTGCAGCCGGGTCCGGTCCCACGGCACGGACCAGCCCAGCTGGTCGAAGAGCTGGTTCAGGATCATCCCGGTGAAGCCCCACACCACCACGTCGTTGACCGCGAACGCGGGACTCTGGAACGTCTGTCCGGCGCGGCTGACCGTGGCCATGATCCTGTTGTCCGGATCGAGCAGGTCGCGGACCGGAACCCGGAACACCTGGGACGATTCGCCGTAGTCCACGACCCGCACGGGCGACGGCGACGCCCACCAGCCCAGCACCGGCGTGACCAGGAAATTTCCGCGCGGCAGGGCCAGTTCGGGCATGATCCCCAGCACCTCAACCCCGGCCGGGTCCAGGCCGGTCTCTTCCTCGGCCTCACGCAGCGCGGCGGCCGTGACGGATTCGCCGGGGTCGATGCCGCCGCCGGGAAACGCCACCTGCCCGGGGTGGTCATCCAGGGTCTGCGCGCGCTGCAGCAGCAGCACGTCCAGGTCCGCGGGGGCGAGCAGTTTGACCGAGGCGGCCGGGACGTCATCCAGGGCGCCGAACAGCATCAGCACGGCAGCGCGGCGTACGCGTTCTCCCGGCGCGACCGCCAGTTCCCGCCAGCGCGGATCCGCCGGCGGCGCCGTCCCCGCCTCGACGGCGGCAACAAGGTCGATGAGGTCCTGGCGGGCAGTCATTGTGGCCTTCTCTGAGATTCCATCCGGATCTCCGCCGCGCGGTGCGTCTCGGCCAGCAACTTACCCAGGAGTTCCTCCTGCCCGGGCGCCAGCTCGTACTTCAGCAGCGTCCTGGCCTTTTCCGGGTCGGTCTCACCCGCTCCGTAGCTGGGGCACCAGTTGGCGACGGCGCAGGCACCGCAGGCCGGCTTCCGGGAGTGGCAGACGCGGCGGCCGTGGAAGACGACGCGGTGCGAGAGCATGGTCCAGTCCCGCGGTTCGAACAATTCGGCGACGTCTGATTCGACCTTGACGGGATCGTCGGAAGCGGTCCAGCCGAAGCGGCGGGCGAGGCGGCCGAAATGGGTGTCCACGGTGATTCCCGGAATCCCGAAGGCGTTGCCGAGGACGACGTTGGCGGTTTTCCGGCCGACGCCGGGGAGCTTCACCAGATCCTCCAGCCGGCCGGGCACCTCGCCGTCGTAGTCGTCCACGAGCTTGGTGCCGAGGGCCATCAGGTTCCGTGCCTTCGCCCGGAAGAAGCCGGTGGGTTTGATAATTGCTTCCAGCTCGGCGGGCTCCGCCTCGGCCATGCTGCGCGCGTCCGGGTACCGGGCGAACAGCAGGGGCGTGATCTGGTTGACCGTCACGTCGGTGGTCTGGGCGGAGAGCACCGTGGCGACCACCAGCTCGAACGGGCTGCGGAAGTCCAGTTCGGCGTGCGCGTACGGGTACGCCTCGGCCAGCGCCCGGTTGATCCTTCGTGCCCGTCGTTTCAGCCCAAGCAGGGTCTCCCCGGTGGCCGTGGGACCACCGGGGACGGCGTTACCCGCCGCGGGACGCCCGGACTTGCTGGCCACCTGCGGCTAGCCGCGTTCGATGTTGCCGAGGTCGCGGAGCACGCCGACGCGGCCGTCCGTGTGCTGGACCAGGAACTCGTGGCCGCGGTCCTCCAGCGCGAGCACCCATCCTCCGGGTTCGACGACGAAGGCCGGGGCGCCGGTGCGTTCGTCGACGGCGGTGCGGGGCTGCGCGACGGCGAACCAGAAAGCCTCATAGGCGGGCTCTGCGGTGCCGGCTTCCGGGCGGCTGGCCGGATCCACCGTGGCGCCGATCGGTTCCTGCGAACGCACCTGCGGGGTGAGGGCGGTGGGTGCCTCGTGGCTTGAGGCCGGGGACACGGGAACACCGGCGGCCTGGGTTTCCTCCGAGCCCGGGGACACTTCCTGCCGCCCGGACGGGGAGGCGGGAGCAGCCGGGGCTGCCGGCTCGGACGGCCCGGCAGCGGGAGCGGCCGCAACGGTCGGCGCCGCCTGGGTTGCCGGTTCCGGCACTGACGAGGCCGGGGCGTACGCCGCGGCTGGCGCTGCGGTCGAGGCCGGGGTCGAGGAGGCGGGAGCGACCACACCGTGGGCCTGGGTGGCGGGTTCCTCGGCAGCCGGGCGGCCATGGCTGGCGGCTGCCGCACCGGCTGCACCGGCGGCGGCGGCCGGCGCCACCGGGGCGCCCTGCGAGGCGCCGTGCGCTTCGTAGCCGCGGGGAGTGCTCTCTGAGGCCTTCTGGTTGCTCTCGTTTCCCGGCGACAGGCGCTTGGCCCACCCGGCGAGGGCGGCGCCGGGCTTGGAACCCGAAGTCTCCGCGGCGGGCTTCGGGGCCTTGGGCGCGCGG
>DASSXE010000156.1:0-2032 GCA_035704125.1 Arthrobacter sp. | reverse complement strand
GCCAGGCGGACGGAGGCGTCCTCGACGTCGGCCGCGGCGAAGTTGGGGCCGCCGCTGCCGCCGCGCAGGATCACGTGGGTGTCCGGGTTGCCGGCGGTGCTGACCAGCGCGGCCCGGCCTTCGCCGTCGATGCCCAGGAAGGCCTGCGCCGCGCCGGCGGCGCTGCAGGCGTCGAGCGCGACCTGGAGGCCGCCGTCGGTCCCGTTCTTGAAGCCGATCGGCATGGACAGCCCGGACGCGAGCTGGCGGTGGATCTGGCTTTCGGTGGTGCGGGCCCCGATCGCGCCCCAGGAGACCAGGTCCGCCATGTACTGCGGGCTGATCGGCTCGAGGAATTCCGTGGCGGTGGGCAGCCCCAGGGCGGTGACCTGGCGCAGGAAGAGCCGGGCGGCGCGCAGTCCGGCGGCAATGTCGTGGCTGCCGTCCAGGGCGGGGTCGTTGATCAGGCCCTTCCAGCCCACCGTGGTCCGCGGCTTCTCGAAGTAGGTGCGCATGACGATGAGCAGGTCTTCGCGGTGCTTCTCGGCCTGGCTGACCAGCCGGCGGGCGTATTCCAGCCCTGCTTTCGGGTCGTGGATGGAGCAGGGACCGACGATGACCAGAAGCCGGTCATCGACGCCGTCCATCACCGCGCGGATCTCGTCCCGGCCGCGGGCGACGACGTCGGCGCCACGGGCGTCCAGCGGCAGTTCGGCGATCATCTCGTGCGGGGTGGGCAGCGGGGTGAAGTTGCTGATCCGCAGGTCAGAGGTGGAGTGCTGGCGTGTCGGGGCTGCTTCGATGCTCATGTTCGGGTCCTGTTCCGGAAGCGGAGCGGGCCCTGATCAGAACCCGCCGAAGAAATGGCGAAGGGCAGAGAGTGATCTCTGCCCTGTTGGCTCTGAAGGTGGGTTGGATGCGTGTCAGTTAGACGCGGGCCCCTCCAGAGCCAACGAAAAATACGCATACCAACGGTTAGTCATGGCATTGACCATAGCCCCGTCCGCGGCCGGCCGGCAAAGCGGGACGTAACATTCCGCCGGGCGCAGGGTGTTTGAAGTACCCGGACCACGGCCCTACAGTGTGGTTAGACCACGAGTGCGCGAGACCATCAGACCCGGAGGCAGCAATGACGCAACCCACGAGGATCAGCAACCCAGGCAATCCCGAGGCCCCGACGACGCCGGCGGACACCGGCGCGGCGACCGGCGCGGCGACCGGCGCGGCGACCGGCGCGGGCGCCCCGGACGGACAAGCCGCACCGGGTCAGGCCGGGCCGGGTCAGACAGGGCCGGGTAAGGCAGGGTCGGGCCGGGCCGCGGAGTCCGGGACCGCCTCCGGCGGCGGCCTGCCCGCCGCGCTCCGGCGCCGGGTGCCGAGGTACGCCGACCTGGCGCCGTTGATGCAGTTCAAGAAGCCGGAGTTCAGCCGGGATGCGCGGCTGCGCCGCGCAAGCACCATCTGGGACCTCCGGGACATGGCCAAGCGCCGCACCCCCAAGGCCCCCTTCGACTACACAGACGGCGCCGCGGAGGCCGAGATCACCCTGAACCGCGCCCGGCAGGCCTTCCAGGACATCGAGTTCCGTCCCGGCGTGCTGCGCGATGTCTCCGCGGTGGACCTCAGCACATCCATCCTGGGCAAGCCGTCCCGGCTGCCGTTCGGCATCGCACCCACCGGTTTCACCCGGATGATGCAGTCCGAGGGCGAATACGCCGGGTCGCGGGCCGCCGCTGCGGCCGGCATCCCGTACACGCTCTCCACCATGGGCACCGCCTCCATCGAGGACGTGGCCGCGGCCGCACCGGAGGGCCGCAACTGGTTCCAGCTGTACCTCTGGACGGACCGGGACCGCTCGCTGGAGCTGATCGAACGGGCCGCCCGGGCCGGGAACGACACGCTCATGGTGACCGTGGATACCGCCGTCGCCGGCGCCCGCCTCCGCGACGTCCGCAACGGCATGACCATCCCGCCGGCGCTGACCCTGAAGACCGTGCTTGACGCGTCCTACCGGCCGGCGTGGTGGTTCAACTTCCTCACCCACGAGCCGCTG
>DASSXE010000114.1:0-2165 GCA_035704125.1 Arthrobacter sp. | reverse complement strand
CGCGACTTCCTGGCCTCACGCAACATCGTGCTGCCGGAGGGCCCGACGGATGACGACCCGGCCAACGACACCGTGCACGGCCTGGGCAACCGCAAGAACAAGGTCTTCAACGACATCGTCGCCGCCGGCGGCGTGAAGCCGTACGAGGGCTCGGTGCGCTTCATCGAGGCTGCGCTTAAGCGCGGCCTCAAGCTCGCCGTCGTCTCCTCCTCGCGCAACGCCGTACCGGTGCTCAAGGCGGCGGGACTCTCGGACTACTTCCCTGTGGTGGTCGACGGCGTCGTCGCCGTCTCCGAAGGCCTGCCCGGCAAGCCCAGCCCCGCCACGTACCAGTACGCGGCCCGGCTGCTGGATCTGCCCAGCGAGGAATGCATCGTCGTCGAAGACGCCGTCTCCGGTGTCCAAGCTGGAAGCGCGGGGAGCTTCCACTCGGTCATCGGCGTGGACCGGGGGGCGGGCCGCGAGACCCTGCTCGACGCCGGCGCCACCATCGTGGTCAGCGACCTGGCCGACCTGCTCTAACCGGCCCAGCCGCCGCCACCCGCCCGCGCAACCTCACCCGCCCAAAGGACCCCAACCATGGCTCTCATCACCTCGGACCGCGCCAGGTTCCCCAACGACCCCTGGCAGCTCGTGGAGACCGTCCACGTGCCCGGCAACGCCGGAACCCTTGAGACCCTGTTCAGCCTCGGCAACGGCCACCTCGGTATCCGGGGCGCGCACTGGGCCGCCGCGGACGCGGACCTGCCGGGCAGCTTCATCAACGGCTTCCACGAGATCTGGGACATCAAGCACGCGGAAAACGCCTACGGCTTTGCCCGCACCGGCCAGCGGATCCTCTACATCCCGGACGCCAACAACTTCGCCGTCGTCATCGACGGGGAGATGCTGAGCCTGGAGGAATCCACGGTCCTGGACTACCGGCGCAGCGTGGACTTCGCGACGGGCATCTACGAATGCAGGATCGTCTGGCAGTGCCGCTCCGGCTCCACGGTCACCACCACGGAACGACGCGCGGTGGGCTACCAGGCCCGCGGCACCCTCGGCATCTCGCTGGAGGTCGCGGCCGACCGGGACATTTCTGCGGACGTAACCTCCGCCGTCGTCAACCGCCAGGACCAGCCGGTGGAGGACCACTCGGCCCACGATCCGCGCCGCGCCGGCCGGCACGCCGGGCGCGTGCTGCTTCCGGTCCGGCTCGACGGCGGCGACGGCTCGCTCCGGTTGTCCTGGGAGGCGGCCGAATCCCGGCAGCGGCTGGGCATGGCGGTGGACCACTGGACCTCCGCCGGTGTCCAGCCCTTCGATACCCAGGTGGACCAGGACGACAGCAGCGTCCGCTACGTCCTGGCCGTCAGCGCGGATCAGCCGTTCGTGCTGGAAAAGAGCGTCAGCTACGCGGTGGCCCGCACGGCGGAAGAGGACCCGGCGGACACGGCCGAGCGTGCGCTGCTGCCGGTGGCGGACATCTTCGCCCAGAGCGAGGCGCACTACCGCGACTACTGGACCACCAGCGACATCGTGGTGGGTGGCCAGGCCGAGCTGCAGCAGGCCGTCCGTTGGAACCTTTTCCAGCTGGCCCAGGCCACCGCCTGCGCCGACGTCGCCGGGATCCCGGCCAAGGGCGTCTCCGGCTCCGGGTACGACGGGCACTACTTCTGGGACCAGG
Organism: Arthrobacter sp.; assembly: GCA_035704125.1. Taxonomy (GTDB): domain Bacteria; phylum Actinomycetota; class Actinomycetes; order Actinomycetales; family Micrococcaceae; genus Arthrobacter. The sequence continues at coordinate 496 of DASSXE010000114.1, read as the reverse complement.
AGGTCTACCTGCTGCCCTACCTGACCTACACGAACCCGCACAACGCCCGCCAGGTCCTGGAGTTCCGGCACGAGCTGCTGCCCGAAGCCCGGGTGCGCGCCAAGGAACTCAGCGTCGACGGCGCCCTCTTCCCGTGGCGCACCATCAACGGGCTGGAGGCCAGCGCCTACTACGCCGCGGGCACCGCCCAGTTCCACATCGCCGCCGCGATCGCCTTCGCCACCAACCGCTACATCTGGGCCAGCGGAGACGCGGAATTCCGGGAGACCCTGGGCGCAGAACTGCTGATCGAGACGGCCCGGATGTGGGCCTCCCTGGGCTTCTTCGGCAAGGACGGGCTGTTCCACATCCACGGCGTCACCGGCCCGGACGAGTACACCGCCGTCGTCAACGACAACCTCTACACCAACGTCATGGCCCGCTTTAACCTGCGCACCGCCGCGGCGCTGGACCACCCGGGCATCGACGACGCCGAGCGTGAACTCTGGGAGCAGGC
>DASSXE010000071.1:0-3742 GCA_035704125.1 Arthrobacter sp. | reverse complement strand
GGATGGCCGCACGGTTGGGGATTCATCCAAGACAGACAGCTCTCCGCCGGCCCCACAACCGGCGCGGACCGACCACCCGGCCCGCACAGATCACCCAGTCCAGCGCGGCACCCGGCAGCGACGCCCGCCATGCCATGAGATACAGATCGGCGGCTACACGCGCGCTGGCGCCGACCAGCGCTAGTTACCGAGTGTCACCCGGTTCTTGGCCCGACTTCACGCAAAACGCCGACTACGGCCGCGTGGCCAACTGGCTGATGATTCTGGCGCGGTGTCGCAGATCACCCGATTCTGTTACGCCAGTGCCTGCGCAGGCCCGGACGGCACGTGGATGTTCCGAGGTGCAAACCGACGGGTATCCGACGTGAACTGCGATGCTTGCAGGGCCCCGCCGTAGACGGTACCTCTGGTCCTCTAGCCTGTGACTGGACAGGGCCGAGCACCGGGGCATGCTGGGCGGCGGAGAAGCCGGGCATCTCAGGCTGCCTTTCCGGCCTTTAGTGCCTGCCCTTAGTCGACGGGGGGACATCATCCCCAGCGCGGAGTGCCGCCGGTGCCGGTTGTAGTTCTCGATCCAGGCGCTGACCCGGGCCCGCGCCGCAGGGTCACGTTCGCCTGGTTGTGCGGCGGCACAGGGCAGGCGGAGGGCGTGGCCGCGGGCGCGATCGCGGCTTCCTCGCGATCGAGTCCGGCTTCGATCAAGAACGCCGCGGCCCTCGGCACCGGCCAGTTGCGCTTCTGAGCGTAGTCCTGCAGGCGCCCGTACCGGCTAGGCGCCAGATGGACCGCGGTCGCGGCCTTCTGGCGTTGACGGCCGCGGCTAGGTTCATGACCAGCAGGAGCGGACCCGGCGCCGCCGGCCAGCGGACCTGCCTAGCCCGCGGACCCGGCGCCGTCGGCCAGTGGACCTGCCTAGCCCGCGAAGTCTGGCGAGCGGACACTCCCAGTGCTCTCGCCGAACCATGCGCGGACTCCGTCGGCAAGGTCGTCGCGGGCCTGCTGGAAGGCTGCGGCTCGGTGGCCGTTCTGCCCCGAGGGGTGCGGGAAACCGAGAAGGCAGCGGCGGGGATCCAGTCGGCCCTCCCTGACCAGCAGCGTGGCGACAGCACCGGAGACGGCCTTGCCCAGGGGCACGACAAGGGCGCCCGGCATCATCTCCAGCGCGGCGGCTAGGACCTGGGAGGCATAAGCGCGCAAGAACGGCACCTCGGCGACCCGGGGCGACGACCCCCGGTAGTTCTGGCCATTGACCTGCACGGTGAAGTTGCACAAGGAGTTGCTGTCCGCCAGGTCGCGGTGCTCGCCAAACAAGGACGCGGCTGACGCGATACCCAGCCCTGTGTGAACTCCGATGCCGTCGAGCATCTGGACCAGGTTGCGGCGCGTCGGCCCGGCGAAGCTCGCCCTGGTGTCCGCGGTTGCCAGTGCCTGTGCGACAGTGCCGCCCTCCACAAGCACCCGGCGAGCTTCCCGCACCGCCCGTAGCATCTCGTGCCGACCGGGGCATATTCCGATCAGCACGATCCGCGCGTCGGTGTTGACCCAGTCGAACGGGGTGTAATAGACGTCCACTGGACCATCGCGGTGGACGAGCAGGCTAGGCTGCGTGACCGTCTCCTCGGTCAGCCACGCGGGCAGCCCGGTGATCAGCGGCGCCATCGCATCCAGGCACCATGTACTGTCGATCAGCCCGCCCGCACCGGCAGTGACCGGGCACGGGTGGCTCGCCACCAGCGTCCGCACCCGGCATTCACCCCACTTCACACGCCCTCATTCACGGTCGCGGCCTGGACCGCGCGGACCCGGCAATGTTGGATTGCCCCGGATCAGCCACCTCTGCATCGCGATGTAATCATTTCTCCGAAGTCCCGCTAACGTCCACAACACCGACGTTTGCCTGCAGGTCCTGCGCCAACAGCCCGATGGCTCCTGGCTGCGGATCATCGACCGCCCTGAGGTCCCGCAGCCATAGCCCGGCCGAAAGACCGCCGCCTTGAATCCAAGCCGCCAGATCACGATCTACGGCTGGAGTACTTGGTTCGGGTCGCCGGGCAGTGGCAGTGACAGAGTGCCGCTTCGTCATTGGCCGGAATCGGTTGCGAGCGCGAAGCGCAGGTCAGAGGCAACCCGGTCGGCTGCGGCGGAGCATGCCGGGGAGATGAGATCCCAGAGCATGAAGTGGTGGGTCATGCCCTGCTCGCGCCGGCCGGTGAGCAGTACCCCGGCGTCACGCAGCCGGGCCGCGTAGGCCTCGCCTTGGTCACGGAGCGGATCGTGTTCGCAGGTGATCACGATGGCAGCGGGCAGGCCGGTGAGGTCGGGCGCGTAGAGGGGGCTGACGCGCGGATCGCGGCGCAGGGCTGGGTCGGGCACCCACTGGGCGCTGAACCAGTCGAGGTCGGCGGCTTCCAGGCCGAAGCCGTGGCCCTCGCTCCGCATCGACGGGCCGGAGTTCGTGAGATCTGTGTTGGCGTAGATCAAGGCTTGCACCGCGGGGCTCACCTGGGGCGCTTGGTCCCGGGCTCTCAGGCACGCCAGGGCGGCAACGGTGCCGCCAGCGCTGTCACCAGCGATAGCGACGGCCGGCGGTGGCGGGCCCAGCTCGGGGGGCCGGGACGCGACCCACTCCAGCGCGGCCATGGCGTCATCCACCGCCGCCGGCCATGGGTGCTCTGGTGCCAGCCGGTAGCCGAGCGACAGGACCGCCAGACCCGATGCGGCGGCCAGGCGCCGGCATGCCCGGTCGTGGGTGTGGATACTTCCGATGACCCAGCCGCCGCCGTGGAGGTACACAACCATGGCGGTTGGCCCGGCCACGGGCCGGTACAACCGCGCCGGAATGTGATCCGGCGGAATGGCCACGTCCCGGACCGTATGCATCTCGGGCCCCTTGGGACGAGCGGCAGCGCCTTCCTCGAGCCCTTCGCGCAAAGCGCGAGGGCCTGTCTCGGCCGCACTCAGAGAAGGCTGGGCGTTCAACCCGGCGATAAAGCGGGCGAGCGCGGCATCGGCAAGAGGTTCAGCCATAGGTCATTCCTCCCTGGACAGGGCCTGCGCTCCGGCGCAACATGGCAGCTACCGGGAAGCACGGACAGGCAAGGTCAGCCAGATCGAAGTGTCCGCGCATCAAGGGAACCCCGGGGTCGATCAGCGCGCGGCAAACGTCGGCGATGTCGAGGATTCCGACCAGACCGGAGTCGCCGGAGACCGGCAGATGCCGGAAGTGGCCGCGGGTCATGATCCGGGCTGCGTCACGGACGCTGGTCGCCGGGCTGATGACCGTCGGCCGGATGGTCATCAGCTCACCGATCCGGACCTGGTTGAGGTCTTTGCCGTCCGCGACCGCGTGGGCAACATCAGCCTCCGTCAGGATGCCCTTCGGCTGGCCGGTCTGCGCGTCCACGACCAGGAGGGCACTCGCCCCGGCGTGCTTCATCAGGTAGGCGGCGGCGGCCGCGTGGTCGTTGGTTTTCGCCGTGGTCAGCGGTGGCCGCATGACGTCCGCGACGATGACCGGATCGGGTGGTGGCGGCGGGGGTTGCTGGGTAGCGGTCTGGGTCATTGTCTGCTCCTTGCGGATCGGTCACGTTGAAAAACGAGTGCGGGGCTGCTGGGCTCAAGGGCTGACGCCCAGGCGATGAACTCGGTCACGGCGCCAGCCCTCTTTCCTCTAGTGCCTGTTTGACCGCCCGGAGCGCGTAGAACGTCCGGGACTTGACGGTGCCGGCCGGGATGCCCAGCG
>DASSXE010000323.1:0-2061 GCA_035704125.1 Arthrobacter sp. | reverse complement strand
CACCGGCGTAGCGGCGGTTTTCCTCGGCCGCGGCCCGGACGATCCGGCGGGCCACCGAATCGGACCCGCCGACGTGCTGCACGGAGGCACCCTCGGGGTTGGAGGTCAGGGCCAGGACGAAGACGCCGCGTCCGGCCTGGGCCGCGAGGTCCAGGGCCGGGCGGAGCGACTCGAAGCCCAGGTACGGGCTCAGCGTCACCGAGTCCGCGGCCAGGGACGAGCCGTCCCGCAGCCAGGCGTCGGCGTAGGCGGCCATCGTGGAGCCGATGTCCCCGCGCTTGGCATCGGCAATGCTGAGCACTCCCGCGTCGGCGCAGGCCGCCAGGACGCGTTCCAGTACCGCCATGCCCGCCGAACCGTGGCGCTCATACAGCGCCACCTGCGGTTTCACCGCGGCAGCGAGCGGACCCACGGCCTCCAGCACGGTGAGCGAGAAGCGCTCCACGCCGGCGGCGTCGTCGTTCAGGCCCCAGTGCTGCAGCAGCGCCGGGTGCGGGTCGATGCCCACGCACAGCGGCCCGCGGCCGGCCATGGCCCGGCCCAGCCGGGAGCCGAAGGACTCCCGGCCGGGCGCGGTGCCGGCGTCGCGCTCAGGCATGCTGGGCGGCCTCCTGGGCGTCCCTCTGCTGTGATTCCAGCAGGGCCGCGGCGTGCTCCTGCAGGCTGGTCACGGACCACTCGTAGGTCCGCATCGCCTCGATGGCCTGCACCGCGGCGTTGAACTCGGCCACGGTCGTGATGCAGGGGATGCCGATCGAGGTGGCAGCGGCGCGGATCTCGTAGCCGTCGCCGCGGGCCTCGCCGCCGGACGGGGTGTTGAACACCATGTCGATTTCACCGGCGACAATCAGGTCCGTGATGGTTCCTTCACCCTCGGCGCTGGAACCTTCGGCGACCTTCCGGACCGTGCTGGCCTGCAGGCCGTTGCGGCGCAGGACGTCGGCGGTGCCGCCGGTGGAGACGATCTCGAAGCCGAGGTCGGACAGGCGCTTGACCGCCATGATCACGGCCCGCTTATCCCGGTTTGCGACGGAGACGAACACCTTGCCCTCGGTGGGCAGGGCGTTGTTGGCCGCGGCCTGGCTCTTGGCGAAGGCCGTGTCGAAGTGCTTGTCAATGCCCATCACCTCGCCGGTGGAGCGCATTTCCGGGCCCAGCAGGGAGTCGACAACCTTGCCCTCAATGGTGCGGAAGCGGCTGAAGGGCAGGACGGCTTCCTTGACCGCCACGGGCGCGTCCAGCGGCAGCGTGGAGCCGTCGCCGGTTTCCGGCAGCATCTTGTAGGCGGTGCGAAGCTGGTTGATGGTGACGCCGGTGCCGATCAGCGCCGCCGCCTTGGCCATCTGCACCCCGGTTGCCTTGGAGACGAACGGCACGGTGCGGGAGGCGCGCGGGTTCGCTTCGAGCACGTAGAGCACATCGGAAGCCAGCGCGAACTGGATGTTGATCAGGCCGCGGACGCCGACGCCCTCGGCAATCGCCCGGGTGGCGGTGCGGACCCGTTCGATGACGTTGTTGCCCAGGGTGATCGGCGGCAGCACGCAGGCGGAGTCACCCGAGTGGATGCCGGCTTCTTCGATGTGCTCCATAATGCCGCCGAGGTACATGTCCTTGCCGTCGAAGAGCGCGTCGACGTCGATCTCGACGGCGTCCTCGAGGAACCGGTCAATCAGCACCGGGTGGTCCGGAGTGATCTCGGTGGCGTTGGCGATGTAGCGGGAGAGGTTCGGCTCGTCATAGACGATTTCCATGCCGCGGCCGCCCAGGACGTAGGAGGGCCGGACCAGGACCGGGTAGCCGATCTCGTCGGCGATCTTCTTGGCGTCCTCGAAGGACACGGCGGTGCCGTTCTTCGGCGAGATCAGCCCGGCCTCGTCCAGCACGCGGGAGAAGGCCCCGCGGTGCTCGGCCAGGTCGATTGCCTCCGGCGAGGTGCCCAGGATCGGCACGCCGGCGTCCGCCAGCTGCTGCGCCAGCTTGAGCGGGGTCTGGCCACCGAGCTGGACGAACACGCCCATGACGCCGCCGGTGCGCTCCTCGGCCGCGATCACTTCGAGGACG
>DASSXE010000308.1:0-6621 GCA_035704125.1 Arthrobacter sp. | reverse complement strand
CATTGCTTACGCTTCTTCCTTAGGGAGGCCGGTGCTGAGCTCTTTCGTCAAGGACGCTACCGCATCAACCCCGCCCTCACCGATCGCCGCGACCAAGGCGGTTCCCACAATCACACCGTCCGCGTAGGCGGCGATCTCGCGGACGTGGCCGGCGTTGGACACGCCCAGCCCGACGCAGACGCGCTCCGCCCCGGCGGCGCGCGCCGCGGCGACGACGTTCCTGGCCGCCGAGCTGACCGAAGTCCGGGCGCCGGTGACGCCCATGATGGAGACGGCGTAAACGAAACCACGGCTGGCGTCGACCGTGCGCTTCATCCGTTCCGGCGTCGATGACGGGGCCACCAGGAAGACCCGGTCAAGGCCGTACTTGTCGGAGGCGGCCAACCACTCGGCGGCTTCGTCCGGGATCAGGTCCGGCGTGATGAGCCCGGCCCCCCCGGCCTCGGCCAGGCGGCGGGAGAACTCGTCCACGCCCATCCGGACCACGGGATTCCAGTACGTCATGACCAGGACGGCGGCGTCGGTGTTGCTGGTGATGCCACGGACGACGTCGAACACCTGGCTGACGTGGAAGCCCTTGGCGAGTGCTTCGGTGGTGGCCGCCTGGATGACCTGGCCGTCCATGACCGGGTCCGAGTACGGGATACCGATCTCGATCAGGTCGGCGCCGTTTTCGGCCAGCGCGATGCCGGCGGCAATGGTGTCCTCAACGCTCGGGTAGCCGGCCGGCAGGTAGCCGATCAGGGCGGCGCGGCCCTGGGCCTTGGCGCGGTCGATGGCCGCGGCGGACTTGCTGGCGAACGGTCCTGTGGTGGTTTCTGTGGAGTTCACAGCTGCTCCCCCTCCTGGGCGATCTCGGCCTCGGGCGAATCCTTGTCCAGCAGGTCGAACCATTCCGCGGCTGTGGCCACGTCCTTGTCCCCGCGGCCGGACAGGTTGATCAGCACGATCTTGTCGTGGACGCTGTCCGGGTCCCCGGCGTCGCGGGCCTCGGCGGCGAGCCGCTGGCCTACCTTGATCGCACCGGCCAGGGCATGGGCAGACTCGATGGCCGGGATGATGCCCTCGGTCCGGCAGAGCAGCCTGAAGGCTTCCATGGCCTCGCTGTCGGTGATCGGTTCGTAGCTGACCCGGCCGATGTCGGCGAGGTAGGAGTGCTCCGGTCCCACGCCCGGGTAGTCCAGGCCGGCGGAGATGGAGTGCGATTCGACGGTCTGGCCGTCTTCGTCCTGCATCAGGTAGGACCGCGCGCCGTGCAGCACGCCGGGCCTGCCCAGGGTGATGGTGGCGGCGTGGCGGCCGGTTTCGACGCCGTCGCCGCCGGCTTCGAAGCCGTAGATCTTCACGGAGGGATCATCCAGGAAGCCGTGGAAGATTCCAATGGCGTTGGAGCCGCCGCCGATGCAGGCGCAGACCGCGTCCGGAAGCCGGCCCGCCTGGTCCAGGATCTGGGCGCGGGCCTCCTCGCCGATGACCTCGTGGAAATACCGGACCATGGCCGGGAACGGGTGCGCCCCGGCAGCGGTACCGAGCAGGTAGTGGGTGCTGTCCACGTTGGCCACCCAGTCGCGGAGCGCCTCGTTGATGGCGTCCTTGAGCGTCTGCGAGCCGCTGGTCACGGGGATCACGGTCGCTCCGAGGAGCTCCATCCGGGCGACGTTGAGCGCCTGCCGGCGGCAGTCCTCGGCGCCCATGTACACCACGCACTCCAGGCCCAGCAAGGCCGCGGCGGTGGCGCTGGCCACGCCGTGCTGGCCGGCTCCGGTCTCGGCGATGACGCGGGTCTTGCCCATCCGTTTGGCGAGCAGAGCCTGGCCCAGCACGTTGTTGATTTTGTGCGAACCGGTGTGGTTGAGGTCCTCACGCTTGAGGAACACGCGGACTCCCCCGGCGTGTTCGGCGAAGCGCTTGGCCTCGGTCAGCAGCGAGGGCCTGCCCGAGTAGTTCTTGTTCAGCTCGGCGATCTGCGCGGTGAAGTCAGGGTCCGCCTTGGCCTTCTCGAAGGTGTCCTCGAGTTCGTCCAGGGCGGCGATCAGGGATTCCGGCATCCACCGTCCGCCATAGGAACCGAAGTAGGGTCCCGGGGCGTGGCGCAGCGAGGGCGTGCCCTGAGCTGGTTCGTCGGGTCGGCTGCCCTGCAGGAACGCGTCCGCGGGGCTATCGTCTGAGCCGGCTGTTGGTGCATCGACCATCAGTCTCACCATCCTGTTCCACTGCTTACTAGATCTTTGGTGCCGCACGGCTGTGCCGGGCCGCCGCGTCCGTTGGACCGCCGCGGCCTTCGGGTCAGCCGCGGGCGGCGATTTCTTCGGCCCCGGCGGCCATGAATTCCGCGATCCGCTCCCGGGGAGTCGCGTTCTTGACCAGGGCCTCGCCGACCAGCACGGCATTCGCGCCGCTGGCGGCGTAGTGCCGGACGTCGTCGACGTCGCGGACACCGGATTCGCCGACCACGAGCGCGCTGGCGGGGATCGCCGCGGCGAGGTCCGCGAAGACGGAGCGGTCGACGTCGAGGGTCTTGAGGTTGCGGACGTTGACGCCGATAATTCTGCCGCCGGCCGCGATGGCACGGTCAACCTCGCCGGCGGTGTGCGTCTCGACCAGGACGTTCATCCCCAGCTCGCGGCTCAGCGCGGCGTAGTCGCGCAGCTGGGCATCGGTGAGTGAGGCGACGATCAGCAGGATCAGGTCCGCGCCGTGGGCACGGGCTTCCCAGATCTGGTATTCGTCAATCATGAAGTCCTTGCGCAGCAGCGGCACGTCCACGGCGGCGCGGACCGTGTCCAGGTCCGCGAGCGAGCCGTGGAAGCGGCGCTGCTCGGTCAGGACGCTGATCACGGCAGCGCCGCCGTCGGCGTACTGGCGGGCCAGCGAGGCCGGGTCGGCGATGTTCGCGAGCGGACCCTTGGAGGGGCTGCTGCGCTTGATCTCGGCGATCACCTTGAGCTGGTCCCGGGCGGAGTCGCCGCCCAGGGCTGCCCAGGCGTCGCGTGCCGGGGCGGCCGCCGCGGCACGGTCCTTCAGTTCTGCGAGCGATACAAGGCGCTGGCGGGCCTCCATATCCTCCCGGACGCCGGCATTGATGTCGTCGAGAACGCTCACTACTAGTGGCCGGAGTTCTTCAGCTTGCTGCCGCCCACGCCGTAGCCGGCCTTGCGCATGCCGAAGCCCACGATGAGGCCGATGAGCATCACGACGGCGCCCGCCACGAAGATGGGGGTGTTGGCGATGACGAAGGCGATGGAAGCGATGAGGGCACCCACCAGCATGATGATCACGGTGGTCCAGGCGGCCGGACTGTTGCCGTGGCCGGTGGGCTCGCTGTGGTCGACGTCGTCGTAGATGCCGGTGCCGGCGGCCGGCTTGGGTGCGGAAACGGGGGCTTTGCTCATGGAAATCTCCTCAGGATCAATACTGCTTACATTCTGCCATTTTTTGGCCGCGCCATTGGCCGGGTCGGCGGACCATGCTGTGCGCCGTGTCCGGGGCCGGCGGCTCAGGTGGGATCGTCACCGCGGGAGAGCCGGTCCCAGCTGTCGATTTCGTCCGCGGGGCCGGCCGTTCCTGCCTTGACGGCGGCGTCGTATTTTGTCCGGCTCCTCCAGTAGCGGCTGGCCGGGACGATCACCAGCGCGCCGAGGCCCAGCAGCACCCCGGCCACGACGGCGAGGACGGGGAACGCGGTCAGCGCCACCTTGACGTTGCCGCCGCTGATGCCGGTGGCGGCGGCGATGGAGCCCTGCGCGGCGGCCTGCGGATCGGCCAGCACCGTTCCGGCCGCCGCGACAATCCCTGCGGCGGCGAGCAGGATGATGGCCGTGATGATCCAGCGGGCGACGCGGCCCGCGATGGCTGCGGCGAGGCCGCCGGCGAGGGCCACCAGGGCCAGCGCCGTGACGGCGGTGGCAGCCTTGCTGCCTTGGACCTGGAGCCCGTCCCGGCTGACGCCCTGGCCGAGTTGGCCGGCGTCCAGCTGGACCGTGAGCCAGGTCTGGGTGGTGGTGCCGAACACCGCCAGCGCCAGAGCGGCGATGACCAGCACCAGGGTGGCCTTGCGCGCCCAGCGGGGAACCACCGGGCTGGTGCTCTTGACGGTGCCGCTCGCGCCCGCGCCGCTCATGCCTGCTCCGCCTTGACTCCGTCGGCGCCCTTGGCACTATCGGCGGCGCCCCCGGCGCCGGGAACGGTGTCGGCGGTGATGGTGTGCAGCGACTGGGCCGTGTGTACGGCGCGCATCGGGGCGGCCGCCTTGTTGATGGTCTCCAGCGCCTCCGTGGCGTTGACGGAGTCCGCCACGATTCCGCCGCCGGCCTGGACGTAGGCGCGGCCCTCGCGCAGCAGCGCCGAGCGGATGGCGATCGCCATGTCCATGTCTCCGGCGAAGTCGAGGTAGCCCACCACCCCGCCGTAGATGCCGCGGCGGTGCGGTTCCAGTTCGTCCAGCAGCCGCAGGGCGCGCGGCTTGGGCGCCCCGGAGAGCGTGCCGGCGGGGAACGTCGCCTTGAGCACGTCGTAGGCGGTGGCGGTGGGGGCAAGCCTGCCCACCACCGTGGAGACCAGGTGCATGATGTGGCTGAACCGCTCCACCTCCATGAACTGGGTGACGTCCACGGTGCCCGCGACGCAGACCTTGGAGAGGTCGTTGCGGGACAGGTCCACCAGCATGAGGTGCTCGGCGCGTTCCTTTTCGTCCGCCAGCAGTTCCTCGGCCAGGGCCTTGTCCCCCTCCACGGTCTTGCCGCGCGGCCGCGAGCCGGCGATCGGGTGGGTGATGACTTCGTCGCCGGTGACCGTCACAAGGGCTTCCGGCGATGACCCGACGATCGAGTATTGCCTGCCGTCGGCGTCCTCCAGGCTGAAGAGGTACATGTAGGGGCTGGGGTTGGTGTTCCGCAGTACGCGGTAGACGTCCAGCGGGTCCGCTCCGCACTCCATTTCAAAGCGGCGGGAGATCACCACCTGGAAGACCTCGCCGTCGACGATCGCTTCCTTGCCGCGGTCCAGCGCGGCGAGGTAGTCGTTTTCGTCCCAGCGTTCCTGCACGCTGGAGGCGAAGTCCAGGGCCGCCGTCTCCAGCACGGAGATGGGCTGTTCGGTGGGGGTGCTGACCTTGGTGAGCAGCGCTTTCACCCGGGCGACGGCGTCGTGCCAGGCTTCGTCGACGCGTTCGGAGCTGTTGTCGAAGTTGATCGCGTTGGCGATCAGCAGGACCGTGCCGTCCATGTTGTCGTGGACGGCCATGTCGGTCACGAGGTTGAGCGCCATTTCGGGCAGCTGGAGGTCATCTTCCGGCGGGCTGGTGAGCTTCTCCCAGTGCCGCACCGTTTCCCAGCCGAGGAACCCGACCAGGCCCGAGGTGAACGGCGGAAGGCCCTCGAAGCGTTCGGTGTGCAGCGCCCGGATGGTGTCCCGGATGGCGTCAACCGGGCTGCCGTCCAGCGGAACCCCGACGGGCGGCACGCCCAGCCAGTGCGCCTGGCCGTCCCTGGTGGTGAGGGTTGCCCGGGATTTGGCGCCGATGAAGGAGTAGCGGGACCAGGCGCCGCCCACGGCGGCGGATTCCAGCAGGAACGTGCCCGGCTGTCCCTTGGCGAGCTTGCGGTAGAGCCCGATGGGGGTCTCGGCGTCCGCCAGTACCTTGAGCCGGACGGGAATGACGCGGCTGTCCGCTGCGAGTTCGCGGAACTCCTCCAGGCTGGGGCTGATAATTCCGAGGTCCTGCATGGCTGCGTTGTTCCGCCTGTTCTGTTGGTCTGGTGCGGGATGGGGCCGGCTGCGCCTGCGGGGCCGGCGGCCGGGTTCAGCCGGGGTGGCGTTCAGTCCGGGTTTCAGCCGGCGTGGGGTTCAGTCGGCGTGGCCGACGACGGCGTCCAGGTCGCGTCCGTCGAAGCAGGTACGGGACCCCGTGTGGCAGGCCGCCCCGACCTGGTCGACCCGGACCAGAAGGGCGTCGCCGTCGCAGTCCAGCGCCAGCGACTTGACCCACTGGACGTGCCCGGAGGTATCGCCCTTGCGCCAGTACTCCTGCCGTGACCGGGAGTAGAAGGTCACCCGGCCGCTGGTCATGGTTCGGTGCAGGGCCTCGTCATCCATCCAGCCCAGCATGAGCACCTCGTCGGTGTCGAACTGCTGGACGATGGCGGCCACCAGCCCGGCACTGTCCCGCTTCAGGGCGCGGGCGAGGTCTTCGGGGAGGGGGCCGGAGGACGCGGCGGGGGCGGGGGCGGGCTGCTCAGACATCACCCCAAGTCTAGTGCCTGCCCGCGCTGCGTCGCCCGGCCCCGGAGCCGGCCGGCTTAACATCCCGGCGCATGCCCGGGAAAACGCCGACGCCGCCAAAACGGCGGCCGTTCCTGTGCGCAGGGAAGGGCGTCTCGTGCTAGTTTCACAAGTGATGCATTTCGTCGACCCGTCCCGAGAAGTCCTGGCCGAAACCTTGCTGGCGGCCGGACCCGACTCCCCCACGCTCTGCAAGGGCTGGCAGACGCGTGATCTCGCCGCGCACCTCTACCTGCGGGAGCGCAAAGCCCGCGTCGGCCTGGGCCTGCTGATCAAGCGGCTGGCCAAGGCCTCGGACGAGGCGACCGCGGAGCTCGCCGCCACGCTTGAGGCGCCGGACGC
>DASSXE010000389.1:0-10290 GCA_035704125.1 Arthrobacter sp. | reverse complement strand
CGCCCCCGCGCTGTTGATTTCCGCCGCGGTGATGACCGCCGCCAACGAGTTCACCTTCCCGGTGATGGACGGCTTCAAGTGGCGCCGGGTCTACTACGGCCCGCACGCCTCGCCGCTGACCCCGGAACAGATCGCGGCCGGGCAGATCATTGCCGTCACGGTCCGCTTCGTGCTGCAGTCCGGCATCTACTTCGCCGTCGTCGCCCTGTTCGGCGCCGCCCCGGGCGGCTCGGGCTGGGTCTCGATCCTGGTCGCCACCCTCGCCGGCCTGTCCTTCGGCCTCCCGCTGATGGCCTACGCGGCCACGATCAAGAATGACAAGGGCCAGTTCGCCATGGTGATGCGCTTCATCGTGATGCCGCTGTTCCTGTTCTCCGGCACGTTCTTCCCGCTGGACACGCTGCCGCTGGGGGTGCGCTGGATCGGCTGGATTTCACCGATCTGGCACGGCACCGAACTGGGCCGGGTTGCCACCTACGGCTACGCGGAGGCGCCCTGGCTGAGCGCCGTCCACATCGTCGTCCTGACCGGCCTCAGCATCCTCGGCTGGGTCCTGACCCGCCGCCAGTTCGCCGCCAGGATGGGATCATGAGCGCCGTCGCCGGCCGCAGCGTCACGGAGGCGGCGCGGAACCGCCGTTTCGGGCCGCTCTACTCGCGCAACGTGCGCGCCGTCGTCGCCCGCGGGCTGATGGCCACCAAGAGCAGCAACTGGATGGTCATGCTCTCCGGCTTCTTCGAGCCCGTGCTGTACCTGATCTCGATGGGCGTGGGCCTGGGCGCGATCGTCGGTTCGGTGCAGGGGCCCGGCGGCCAGGAGATCTCCTACGCCGCCTACATCGCTCCGGCGCTGCTGGCGGTATCGGCGATGAACGGTGCCGTCTACGACTCCACCTGGAACGTGTTCTTCAAGATGAACTTCGCCAAGCTCTACCAGGGCATGCTCTACACCTCGCTGGGGCCGATCGACGTGGCCATGGGGGAGATCTTCCTGGCCCTGCTGCGCGGGCTGATGTACGCCACCGGCTTTACCGCGGTGATGGGCGTGATGGGGCTGATCACCACGCCGTGGGCCATCCTGATGATTCCCGCATCGGTGCTGATCGCATTCGGCTTCGCGAGCTTCGGCATGGGCATCACCAGCTTCATGAAGACCTTCCAGCAGATGGACTGGATCAACTTCATCATGCTGCCGATGTTCCTCTTCAGCGCCACCTTCTACCCGTTGTCGGTTTATCCGGAACCCATCAGGCTGCTCATCCAGGCGATGCCGCTCTGGCACGGGGTCGAACTGCTCCGCCAGATCAGCGTGGGGGCCTTCACCCCGGCCACGGCCCTCCATATCGGCTACTACCTGGTCATGATTGTCCTGGGCGTGGCGCTCACCACCGGCCGGCTGCGGCGGTTGTTCCTGAAGTAACCGCCCGCCCGCCCCCGTTCGCCCGGGGTGGAAGCGGGGACCGGGACCCGGCCGGTTTGCGATAATGGGCGCATGCGATCTTTGGGCAACCCTTCTTCCACACAGTCCCCGTTCAACGCCGCCGCCGGCAGGTTCTCGATGTTCCGCATCGGCGGACTCGGCATGACGGTGTTCATCATCGCGTTCCTGGTGGCCGTGATCTTCGCGGCCAACCAGAACGACGTCGTGGGCTGGGTTGTCGCGGTCATCGCCGCCTTCTGGCTGGCACTGGCCTCGTTCGTGGTGTTCAGCATCCAGAAGGCCGCCAAGAAGGCCGGCGCCAAGCTCAACGATGCGCAGAACGCCTTCAACTCCGCGGTGGGCCGGGCGCCGTCGTCGGGCAGCGCCGACCACGGCGGCACCCGTCTGGTCCCGGGCCGCCGCGAGGCTGACGAGGTCCGCGACATGAAGCTGGACCACTCCTTCAAGATCGTCCAGGTGCAGGTCCGGGTGGTCGAGCAGGAGCGGGCCAAGGGCGCGGCGTCGGACCAGGACACCATCCGCCGGGCCCTCGAAACCATCGAGATCACGGCTACGAATGCGCGGGACATGATCAAGGCCGGGGGCAGCGCCGACGAGCCGGTGAGCGGAACCATCATCGACTAGAGTGGATCGGGTGAGCTCGGCATTGAAGAAGGACCACCTTCGCATCGCATCGGTCAACGTCAACGGCCTCCGCGCCGCCTACAAAAAGGGCATGGCCGAATGGCTGGCACCGCGGGACGTGGACATCCTTTGCCTGCAGGAAGTCCGTGCACCGGATGCGATCATCCGTGAGCTGCTCGGCGAAGGCTGGTACATCCTGCACGCCGAGGCCGAAGCAAAGGGCCGCGCCGGGGTGGCCATCGCCTCCCGCGCCGAGCCGACCGCCACCCGTTCGCACATCGGCGAAGACTACTTCGCCACCGCGGGCCGCTGGGTGGAAGCGGACTTCATCGTCCACGACACCGAGGACCGTCCCTCGACCCTGACGGTCGTGAGCGCGTACGTGCACTCCGGTGAGGCCGGCACCCCGAAGCAGGACGACAAGTTCCGTTTCCTGGATGTCATGGTCAACCGGCTGCCCGAATTGTCCAAGCACAGCGACCACGCCCTGGTGGTGGGGGACCTGAACGTCGGTCACACGGAGCTGGACATCAAGAACTGGAAGGGCAACGTCAAACGTGCCGGCTTCCTGCCCGAGGAGCGTGCCTACTTCGACCGCTTCTTCGGCGAGGAGATCGGCTGGAAGGATGTTCACAGGGGCCTGGCGGGTAACGTCGACGGCCCCTACACTTGGTGGTCGCAGAGGGGACAAGCCTTCGACAACGACACCGGCTGGCGCATTGACTATCACCTCGCCACGCCCGTCCTCGCCGCCGCGGCGGTGCAGGCAGTTGTCGACCGGGCACCGTCCTGGGACACCCGCTTCTCCGACCATGCCCCGCTGGTAGTGGACTACCGGCTCTAGTTTTAAGGCTTCCCGATGACCTCTTCTTCCGCCGCGTCGACCGTAGCCGACGCCGCACTCTCCTCCGCCGCAGGGGCCCCTGCCGTCACCGGCACCCGGCACCGCATCCTCTCCGGCATGCAGCCCTCGGCCGACTCCCTTCACCTGGGTAACTACCTCGGCGCCTTGGTGAACTGGGTGCGCATGCAGGACGAATACGACGCCGTGTTCTTCATCCCCGACCTGCACGCCATCACGGTGCCGCAGGATCCGGCTGAGCTGGCCCACCGCACCCGCGTCACCGCCGCGCAGTACATCGCCGGCGGAGTCGACGTCGACAAGTGCACCCTGTTCGTGCAGTCCCAGGTTCCCGAGCACGCCCAGCTCGCCTGGGTGCTGAACTGCATCACCGGCTTCGGCGAGGCCTCCCGGATGACGCAGTTCAAGGACAAGGCCCTCAAGCAGGGTTCGGACCAGGCAAGCGTCGGCCTCTTTACCTACCCGATCCTGCAAGCTGCGGACATCCTGCTGTACCAGCCGCAGGGCGTCCCGGTCGGGGAAGACCAGCGCCAGCACGTCGAGTTGAGCCGCGACCTCGCGCAGCGCTTCAACTCCCGCTTCGGCGAGACCTTCACGGTGCCGCAGCCGTTCATCCAGAAGGATTCGGCGAAGATCTACGACCTGCAGAACCCGACGGCGAAAATGTCCAAGTCCGCGGAATCGCCGGCCGGCCTGATCAATCTGCTGGATGACCCCAAGGTGATCGCTAAGCGGATCAAGTCCGCAGTGACGGACGCGGAGACGGAGATCCGCTTCGACCGCGAGGCCAAACCGGGTGTCTCCAATCTGCTGACCATCTTCTCGGCCATCAGCGGGCAGACCGTGGAACAACTCGTGGCCGCCTACGAGGGCAAGATGTACGGACACCTCAAGGTCGACCTGGCCGAGGCCGTGACGGCGCACCTGACGCCCATCAGGGACCGCGCCAACGAGTTGCTCGCGGACCCTGCCGAGCTGGACCGGCTGCTCGCCGTCGGTGCGGACAAGGCCCGGGAAATCGCCACGGTCACCCTCCGGGACGTGTACGCCAAGGTTGGGTTCCTGCCCTACGCCGGAGTACGGGGAGTCCACTAGCGCGATGTCCTCCGCCAGCAAAGTCTCCGCCAGCGCCGCCGGGCGCGCCACCCGCCAGGGTGGCGCGCCGCGGGGAACCGAGCCCGCCGTCCGCGCCAGTGCCGAGGCAGGCGATGGCCAGACGCCGGATGAGGGCATCAGCATCGGCGTGATCCTGGGCTTCCCGCCCAGGATCGCGGAGGAGCTGCAGCGCTGGCGGGCCTCGTTCGGGGACCCGCTGGCGGCGACGGTACCCGCGCACATCACGCTGGTGACCACCACCATGACCCAGGACTGGGAGGCCACGCGCCGGCACGTGCGGGACGTGGCCGGCCGGCAGGAACCGTTCACCGTCACCATCGCCGGCACAGGATCCTTCCGGCCCATCTCGCCGGTGGTCTTCCTGAAAGTCGAAGACGGCTTCGGCGAGTGTGTCAGCCTGCACCGCCAGCTGCAGCGCGGGCCGCTGGAGCGCGACCTGCCCTTCGCCTACCACCCGCACGTTACGGTGGCCCACGACGTCGCCCCGGAAAGCCTCGACGAGGCCGAAACCGCGCTGAAGAATTACAGGGCGAGCTTCCCGGTGGCTAGCATGGGACTTTACGAGCACGATGACAACGGCATCTGGCAGCTACGGGAAGAGCTTGACTTTGGCACCGAACTTGACGACGACCGAGGCGGGGACGGCGCGGCCGGCGCCCGCTAGGCCGCCCCTTCCCACCGACCTGCCCGGATTGCGGCTGGAGGTCATCCACAAGCGGATGGAGCTGGTCAAGGCCCGCCGGTCCGGCGGCGGCAACCCCCTGGCGGCGATGCCCTGGCTGCTGGCCCGGCTGAACACCTTCCGGCCGCAGCGGGCGTTCCAGCATTACAACCTGCAGCGCGGCCCGCTGCTCAGCGCCGGCATCGGCTTCCGGATGTTCTTCTCCATCACCGGCCTGCTGGCCACCGGCTTCTCGCTGGCCGGGCTCATCCTGAACGGCCAGCCCGCCCTCCTGGAACAGATCATCAAGAGCGTGGCCGCGGCGGCCCCCGGCCTCTTGAAGGTCAACGGCGGGCAGGGGCTGGTGGACCCGCACCAGCTGCTGAACCCCGCCAACCTCGGCTGGACGGCGATTATCGCCGCCATCGTCACCGTGTTCACCGCCCTGGGCTGGATCAGCGGTGTCCGCGACGGTGTCCGGGGCATGATGCAGCTGGGCCCCCGCGGCATCATGCCGGTGCTGCAGATCCTGCGGGACGCCGGCACCCTGCTGTTGCTGGGCGTCGCCCTGGTGGTCAGCGCCGGCGCCTCGCTGGTGTTTGGCACCGCCGCCGGCTGGGTGGCCGGGCTGCTGCACCTGGACCCGCTGCTGGCCGGGCCGCTGACCACCTCGGTGACCATCGTGGTCCCGCTGCTGCTCGCGTGGGGGACCGCCCTGATCATGTTCCGGATGGCGGCGGGGCTGAAACTGTCCCGGCGCGCCCTGCTGGAGGGGACGATCCTCGCCGCCGTCGGCACCACGGTGCTGCAGGTCTTCAGCACCCAGCTGCTGGCCAGCGCGGGACGCAACCCGATCCTGGCGCCCTTCGCCATCATCATCGGCCTGCTGATCTGGTTCAACCTGGTCAGCCAGGTCTACCTCATCTCGGCGGCCTGGTCCGCGGTCCGGGAGGGCGACCTGTCCTCGCGGCCGGGGGAGGCCAAGCTGGGCTGGGGCGCCCGGCAGGTCCAGCCCGGCAAGACCCCCACCGAGCCGCGGAAGCGGCCGCGGCCGGCCGCCGCTAGTTTCCGGCGTCGAGGTACTGATCGGCCCACGCCGAAATAATCTTCGCCGCGCGGGCCGCCTGCCCCTTGCCGGTCAACAGGTGGTCTGACCCTTCCAGCGAGACGAAGCTGCGCGGGTGCCGGGCGGTCTGGAAGATGCTGCTGGCGTTCTCGATGCCCACGGTGTTGTCCGTGGGGGAGTGCAGTACCAGCAGCGGCTTGTGCAGCCTGCGGATGCAGTCGGTCAGGTCGGCGTTCTCCAGGTCCTCCACGAAATGCCGGCGGATCTCGACCCGTTTGCCGCCCAGGTCCACCTCGGCGCTGCCCTCGCTGAGGATCCGGTCCAGCGCCGCATCGAAGACGTGCGCGACGTGTTTGGGCGAGAACGGGGCACCCACGGTGGCGACGGCGTCCAGTTCCGGGATGCTGCCCGCCGCGGCCAGCACCGCGGCGCCGCCGAAGGAGTGTCCCACCAGCAGCGAGGCGGCGCGGCCTGAGTCCCGCATGAAGTCCGCCGCCCGGACGGTGTCCGCCACCTTGTGGCTGAACGAACCCTCGGACCACTGACCCGCGGAGCCGCCCAGGCCCAGGTTGTCGAAGCGGAGCATTCCCACGCCATTGTCGGCCAGCGCCTTGCACATCCGCGCGGCGGACGGGCTGTCCTTGCCCAGGGTGAAACCGTGCGAGAACACACCCCAGCCCTTCACCGGCCCCTCGGGGAGGTCGACGACGCCGGAGAGCAGTTCGCCGGTGGAACCTTCGAAGGAGACTTTTTCGGAGCGGGACACGGGGGCCTTTCGATGCGGGGCTAACGACGACGGCGCCCCCACCAAAAGGTGGGAGGCGCCGTCGTCGTGGTGTTCATTGCCTCAGGGGCAACGGTGGATCAGACCTTGCGGGAGAGGATGGCCTGCTTGACCTCTGCGATGGCCTGCGTGACCTGGATGCCGCGCGGGCATGCCTCGGTGCAGTTGAAGGTGGTGCGGCAGCGCCACACGCCTTCCTTGTCGTTGAGGATCTCCAGGCGCATGTCGCCGGCATCATCACGGGAATCGAAGATGAAGCGGTGCGCGTTGACGATCGCGGCCGGGCCGAAGTACTGGCCGTCGGTCCAGAACACCGGGCAGGACGAGGTGCACGCGGCGCACAGGATGCACTTGGTGGTGTCGTCGAACCGCTCGCGGTCCTCGGCGGACTGCAGGCGTTCCTTGGTGGGCTCGTGGCCGCGGTTGATCAGGAAGGGCATGACCTCCCGGAAGGACTGGAAGAACGGTTCCATGTCCACGATCAGGTCCTTTTCCACCGGCAGGCCCTTGATCGGCTCGACCGTGATGGGCTTGGTGGTGTCCAGGTCCTTGAGCAGGGTCTTGCAGGCCAGGCGGTTGCGGCCGTTGATGCGCATGGCATCGGATCCGCAGACGCCGTGTGCGCAGGAGCGGCGGAAGGAGACGCTGCCGTCCTGCTCCCACTTGATCTTGTGCAGGGCGTCCAGGACGCGGTCGGTGCCGTACATGGTGACCTGGAAGTCGTCCCAGGTGGCCTCCTCGGAGACCTCCGGGTTGTAGCGGCGGACGCGCAGCGTGACGTCGAAGGACGGGATTTCCCCGCCGCCGCCGACGCCGGCTGGCAGTTCGATCTTGGAGGCTGGCTCAGCGAGTTCAGCGGTCATCTTAGTACTTCCTCACCATCGGCTCGTAGCGCGTGAAGACCACCGGTTTGGTAGCCAGCCGGATGCCCGCAATCGCCTCGGCGGAACCGTCCGCCGGTGCGTGCTCATCCTTGTACGCCATGGAGTGCTTCATGAATTTTTCGTCGTCGCGTTCGGGGAAGTCCTCGCGGAAGTGGCCGCCGCGGGATTCCTCGCGGTGCAGGGCGGCCACCGTCATCACCTTGGCCAGCTCGAGCAGGAAGCCGAGCTCCACTGCCTCCAGCAGGTCCAGGTTGAAGCGCTTGCCCTTGTCCTGGACGTTGATGCGCTGGTACCGCTCCTCGAAGGACGCGATGTCCGTCAGGACCTGGTTGAGCGTATCGGCGGTGCGGAACACCTGCATGTTCGCGTCCATGGTGTCCTGCAGTTCCTTGCGGATCTGGGCCACCTTTTCCGTGCCGTTCGCGGTGCGGACGTGGTCCAACAGGTCCAGCGTGTAGGCCTCGGGATCGGCAGGCAGTTCGACGAAGTCCGCGGTCTTGGCGTACTCCGCGGCGGCGACGCCGGCACGCTTGCCGAAGACGTTGATGTCCAGCAGCGAGTTGGTGCCCAGGCGGTTGGAGCCGTGGACCGAGACGCAGGCAACCTCGCCGGCGGCGTAGAGGCCGGGGATGACGGTGTCGTTGTCCTGCAGCACCTCGGCGCTGATGTTGGTCGGGATGCCGCCCATGGCGTAGTGCGCCGTGGGGAAGACCGGAACCGGCTCCGTGTACGGCTCCACGCCCAGGTAGGTGCGGGCGAACTCGGTGATGTCCGGGAGCTTGGCGTCGATGTGCGCCGGCTCCAGGTGCGTCAGGTCCAGCAGGACGTAATCCTTGTTCGGTCCGCAGCCGCGTCCCTCGCGGACCTCGTTCGCCATCGAGCGGGCCACGATGTCACGCGGCGCGAGGTCCTTGATGGTGGGGGCGTAGCGCTCCATGAAACGCTCACCCTCGGAGTTGCGCAGGATCGCGCCCTCGCCGCGGGCGGCCTCGGAGAGCAGGATGCCCAGGCCGGCCAGGCCTGTCGGGTGGAACTGGAAGAACTCCATGTCCTCGAGCGGGATACCGCGGCGGAACGCGATGCCCATGCCGTCGCCGGTCAGGGTGTGGGCGTTCGAGGTGGTCTTGAAGACCTTGCCGGCGCCGCCGGAGGCGAACACCACGGACTTGGCCTGGAAGACATGCAGTTCGCCGGAGGCGAGGTCGTAGGAGACGACGCCGGCCACGCGCTTCTGCTTGTACGGGGTGCCGTCCTCGCGGACCGCGTCCTCTTCGACCGTCAGCAGGTCAAGGACGTAGTACTCGTTGTAGAACTCCACGTTGTGCTTGACGCAGTTTTGGTACAGGGTCTGCAGGATCATGTGCCCGGTACGGTCCGCGGCGTAGCAGGCACGGCGGACGGGGGCCTTGCCGTGGTCGCGGGTGTGGCCGCCGAAGCGGCGCTGGTCGATCCGGCCCTCGGGCGTGCGGTTGAACGGCAGGCCCATCTTCTCGAGGTCCA
The DNA here is from genome assembly GCA_035704125.1 of Arthrobacter sp. GTDB lineage: Bacteria > Actinomycetota > Actinomycetes > Actinomycetales > Micrococcaceae > Arthrobacter. The sequence continues at coordinate 1,353 of DASSXE010000389.1, read as the reverse complement.
GGACGGCGTCGATCGCTTCCTTCGCCATGACCTCCGCGGCGTCCTGGTCAACCAGGTAGTCGCCGCCCTTGATGGTGTCGAAGGTGTGCCATTCCCAGTTGTCTTCTTCGACGTTGGCCAGCGCGGCGCACATGCCGCCCTGGGCAGCGCCGGTGTGGGAGCGCGTGGGGTAAAGCTTGGTCAGTACCGCTGTGCGTGCGCGCTGACCGGATTCGATCGCTGCGCGCATGCCAGCGCCACCGGCACCGACGATGACGACATCGTACTTATGGACCTGCATACCAGATGCTCTTTCTCTCAAAATTCGCTGTAAACACCGCCGGCGTTGCCTGGACGGTGACGTCTCGCGATCCCTGCCCGCGCGGGCAGGCAGGAATCAAGTCCCGGGGACCGGCACCGCTACGGGGCGGGGCAGAACCCGCCGGCCAGCTGGACGCCGTCGACCACGGGGCACGGGTTGAAGGTGAAGATCACCAGGGTGCCGAGAATGACGATCGCCGCGGCGGCCGCGAAAAGCACGATCTTCAGCCACAGCCGCGTGGCGTCCTTTTCGGCGTAGTCGTTGATGATGGTGCGGACACCGTTGGTGCCGTGCAGCATGGCCAGCCACAGCATGGCGAGGTCCCAGACCTGCCAGAACGGGTCGGCCCACTTGCCGGCGACGAAGCCGAAGTCGATCGCGTGGATGCCCTCGCCGACCATCAGGTTGACGAACAGGTGACCGAAGATGAGGACCACCAGGACGACGCCGGAAAGCCGCATGAACAGCCAGGCCAGCATCTCGAAGTTGCCCTTGGAGGAGCCGCTCCGGTTGTACTTCGGGGCTACGCGGCCGGCGCCGACCTTGGCCGCGCGCGGGCTCTGAATCTGCGTTGCACTCATGGCTAGTGACCTCCGAGGGCGAGGGACAGGTGGCGGATGGAGAAGCCGACCATGACGATGACCCAGAGGGCCAGGACCGTCCACAGCATCTGGCGCTGGTACTTTGCGCCCTTCTTCCAGAAGTCGACGGCGATGATGCGCAGGCCGTTGAAGGCGTGGAACACGATCGCTGCGACGAGGCCCGTTTCACCCAGGGCCATGAGGGGGTTCTTGTATGCACCGATCACGGCGGTGTACGCCTCGGGGGACACACGCACCAAAGACGTGTCCAGCACGTGGACCAACAAGAAGAAAAAGATCACTACACCGGTAACGCGGTGTCCAACCCAGGACCACATGCCTTCACGGCCGCGGTACAAGGTGCCAGCTGGTTTTGTCGGCACTGAATAAACCTCCCTGCAACACAGCGGCGCTGGCATGGGATCCACGCGGGGGGAACGCCTGCTGCGAGAGCACTCGTAAGCTCAAGCC
>DASSXE010000058.1:0-4679 GCA_035704125.1 Arthrobacter sp. | reverse complement strand
TACGGCGTCTACGAAACGCTGACCCGGGTGACGGCGCTGTTCGGCTGATCATGACGTTCACCGCCCCGGCCCGGTTCACCACCCGCCCCACCCTGCAGGGAACGTTCGGCATGAGCGCCTCGACGCACTGGCTGGCGACGGCGTCCGCCCAGGCGGTCCTGGAGCGCGGCGGCAACGCGTTCGACGCCGCCGTGGCCGGGGCGTTCGTCCTGCACGTCGTGGAGCCCCACCTGAACGGCCCCGGCGGGGACATGACCGGCGTCTTCGTCACCGCGGCGGACCCCGGAACACCCGTCGTGCTGATGGGCCAGGGCCCCGCGCCCGCGGCGGCCACCGTCGAGCACTACCGCGGCGAGGGGCTGGACCTGGTTCCCGGCTCCGGCGCCCTCGCCGCGGCGGTTCCCGCCGCCGTCGACGCCTGGCTGCTGCTGCTGCGCGACCACGGCACCTGGGACCTCGACGCCGTACTGGACTTCGCGATCGGCTACGCCCGCGATGGCCACCCCCTCCTGGGCCGGGTCGGTGCGACCATCGGCACCGTGGCGGAGCTGTTCCGGGAACACTGGCCCACGTCGGCGGAGCTGTGGATGCCCGGCGGGCGGATCCCGGCCGGGGGTGACCTGTTCCGAAACCCCGCCTACGCCCGGACCCTGGAACGGTTGATCGAGGCCGGGCGGGCAGTGGGCGACGGCGGCTCCCGCGAGTCCCGGATCGACGCGGCACGGCGGGAATGGCGCGAAGGTTTCGTTGCCCAAGCCATGGCGGACTCCGTCCGGACCCCGCACCGGCACTCCTCCGGCACCGACCACGCCGGTGTCCTGGCGCTGGCGGACCTGGCCGGGTTCCAGGCCGGCTACGAACCCGCCGCCACGGTGGAGTTCCGCGGCCACACCATCGCCAAGACCGGCCCCTGGGGCCAGGGGCCCGCGCTGCTGCAGACCCTGGCCATCCTGGACGGATTCGACGACCGGTTCCTGGACCCCGCCACCGAGCTTGGCGCGCACACCATCCTGGAGGCGCAGAAACTGGCGCTGGCCGACCGCGAAGCGTACTACGGCGACACGGACGTGCCGCTGGAGTACCTGCTCTCGGCGGACTACTGCGCCGGCCGCCGCGCCCTGATCACGGACCGGGCATCGCACGAATTCCGCCCCGGGACGGTCCCCGGCCGCGAGCCGTACCAGCCGCCGCTGCGTACCGAATACACGCCGCCGGCGCTGGTCCGCGACGGCGGCGAGGGCGGCCCCGCGAACGGGCTCGGCGCCGGGGAACCGACCGTCGCCCCGAGCGGGGAAACCCGCGGCGACACCTGCCACCTTGACGTCGTCGACCGGTGGGGGAACATGGTCTCGGCCACCCCGTCCGGCGGCTGGCTGCAGTCCTCCCCGGTGATTCCGGAACTCGGCTTCTGCCTGGGCACCCGGCTGCAGATGACCTGGCTGGAACCGGGCACCCCGTCCACCCTGACCCCGGGCAAGCGTCCGCGCACCACGCTGACCCCCACCCTGGTGCTCCGGGACGGCCGGGCCGTAACCGCGCTGGGTTCTCCCGGCGGCGACCAGCAGGACCAGTGGCAGCTGCCCTACCTGCTGCGGACCATCGTGGGCGGTTACACCCCGCAGGAGGCCATCGACGCGCCGACCTTCCATACGACCTCGATGCCGGGGTCCTTCTGGCCGCGCACCTGGGAGCCCGGCGGGGCCGTGGTGGAGGACCGGCTGGGCGAGGACGTCATCGCGGGCCTGGAACGCCGCGGCCACGTCGTCACGAAGGCCGGCGGCTGGAGCCTGGGCCGGCTGTCCGCCGTCGTCCGCGACCCGGCCACCGGTGTGCTGCAGGCCGCCGCGAATCCCCGCGGCGCACAAGGGTACGCCGCCGGCAGGTAGCCCGCCGTCCTACCGGGCACTGAGGTCCCGTGCCCGTCCCATCGCTTATGAATCGTCCCGGTGCTGCAGGCAGATGGTGTCGGTGCGCTGCTCGATCGTGTGGGCTGTCCCCGGTCCGCTGGTGAACAGGGAGACGGAGATGGCGGCGTCACGTGCGCTGAAGTGGCCGCTGCCGGCCGCGAGCGTGAGCGTCACCGTCTCGGTTTCTCCCGTGCACGGGCGCTGGCCGGACCCGGCGCCGCCGGACACCGCTTGTCCGGACCGGTTCTCCTGGCTCAGGAAAATTCCGACGCCGGCGCTCAGGCCTTCGTCGCAGTGGTAGCTGACGCGGACCCGGACCTCCTCGCCGTGGCCGCGCAGGGTTGCGCTCTCGATACGCAGCGGGTCGCCGGACTCGGCCTGGGCGGGAGTCGCGCTTGCGAGCATGGCGCCGCAGAGGACGGTAGCCCCGGTCAAGGCCGCGAAGCGGGTCTTGCGGGGCTGGGAGGTGTGGTTCATGGGATTCCTGCCTGGCCCCGGGGTGTGTTTTGGTCGGGGCACCCATCCACTACACGCCTGCGACCGCGGCCCGGACAGGGACCAAAGACCCTTAGGGCCGGGCCAGGTGAACGCCCGCCGCGGTCAGCCTTGGCCTGAACCGGCCAGGACGCGGGGCCGGCCGAACTGGGTCCGGACGCCGGGGGAGTACAGCACAGACTCCGGCGGACCGGTCACCGTGATGCCGGCCGCTGCCACCAGCCCGTCCTCCAGACGGGTCAGCCGGGCGGGGTGCAGCGGCCACGGGGTGTGGGTATTGGGGATGTAGAGCGTGCTGCCGCGGAACCGCGAATGAAGCCCGAACCGCGCCGTCAGGTGCACGGACAGCGGATCGTCCGCGGCGCCGTCGAACTCCGGAACCGCCCCGAAGTCGCTGCGCGCTCCACCGCCGAAGCGCCGCACCGCGTACCCGACGGAGGGGTCTTCCGCCGTCGCCGGTCGATAGCTGTCCCGCGACCACACGTAGGGGATGCCGGCGGCCCGCGCCGCCAGCACCACTGCCAGCCGGGAGGCGTCCAGGGTCACGAAGACCACGCCCTTGGTGCCGTCCGGCTCCCGTGAGTACAACCGCACGTTGATCTCGTTGAAGCTCCCGAAGTACGGCACGGCCGGGCCGCTGCCCAGCCCGGCGCCCTGCATCCGGAAGCCGATCAGGCCCACCCAGGCGGACCCGTCGAACTCATCCGGTTCGACGCCGGCGGGCATGAACGCGGCCGCGGTCTGCCGGGGGATGCGCCAGTGCAGGAACACCGCATCCGTCCAGCGTTGGTCCATGATCACCGGCCGGGGGAGCTCCGGGGCGGCGGGCCAGGCCGCCATTAGTTCAGCGGCCGGGTGCCGTCCGGCAGGGCTCCGCCGGCCAGCAGCTGCGCGGCGGTGTCGGCCAGGGCGGTCAGGGCCACGCGCTGGGTCCACGGTCCGTAGGAAATGCGGGCGACGCCGAGCGCCTGGAGTCTGGCGGGGGCCAGGGAACCGGGGACGTTGATGACGGAGACCTTGTTCCAGCCGATCCCGTCCACCAGCGCGGTGACGGTGGCTTCGTCCAGCAGGCCGGGCACGAACACGGTGGTGGCGCCGACGTCCAGGAAGGCGCGGCCGCGTTCGATCGCGTCGGCCAGCACCTCGCGCGGCTCCCGGTCCTTGCCCTTCAGGAACGCATCGGTCCGGGCGTTGAGGACGAAGTCGATCCCCTCGTCCGCCGCGGCATCGGTGACGGAGCGCATCTGCGCCACGGCGTCGGCCAGCGGCCGCATCTGGTCCTCGATATTGGCCCCGACGATGCCGACGCCGATCGCCTTGCGGACGGCCTCGCCCGGGGCGCCGTAACCGGCTTCGAGGTCGGCGCTGACCGGAAGGGACGTGGCGGCGGCGATCCGGCCGACGGCGGCGATCATCTCATCGAGCGGGATGTTCTCCCCGTCCTCGTAGCCGAGGGACGCGGCGATGGAGTGGCTGGCCGTGGCCAGGGCCGCGGTGCCGGGCACGTCGGCGATGACCTTGGCGCTGATCGCGTCCCACACGTTGATGACCTGGAGGATTTCGGGTGCCTGGTGCAGGCGGAGCAGTTCGGTGGCTTTGGGGGCTGTGGATTCCGTCATTTCGTGAGCCTAACGGGCATCCGCCGGGGCTGAAAAGGGTTTCCGCTTAGGGACGAACGTCCTAGCCCGCGGTGGCCGCCGCCTGGTTGCCCGCGGGCTGTTTCTGCCAGGGCCAGCGGCCGGTGATCTCGAGTTCGAGGGAGAAGCTCAGGAAGGTCCGGATCAGCACGATGATGGCCAGCACGGTCACGCTTTCAAAGGTCGGAGTCACGGCCACCGTGCGGATGATGTCCGCGGCGACCAGCAGTTCCAAGCCCAGCAGGATGGACCGACCCAGCAGCTGCCGGTAGGAGCGGTACTTGGAGAGCGGTTCCGAATTGGCGGGGATGCCGCGCGGCTGGACGCCCCGCAGCGCCATCGGCAGCGACACCAGCGCGCCGACCACCATCACCGCCACCCCGGCAAAGTCCATGAAGCCGCCGACCGCTTCGATGATGCTTCGAAAATCCATGCTGCTCCTCGGTGGAAAAGTGGGGGGTCAGGGGTGCCGGTGGCCGACGCCGGCCAGGAGGGCGCGGTAGCCCTCGCGATAGCTGGGGAACTCGAGCTGCAGCCCGGTTCCGCGCAGCAGCGCGTTGCTGACCCGTTTGTTGCCGCCGCGGGACGGCTCCCCGGCGCCCGGGTTGCCAGGGGTGCCGGCCTGTCCGGGCGCATCGGC
>DASSXE010000007.1:0-6164 GCA_035704125.1 Arthrobacter sp. | reverse complement strand
GAAACCGGCGGGGGCAAAGCCTAAGCGGGCAGTGCCATCTGCCCGGTGAGCAGCGACGGCATGCCCTCCGGGTGGACCTTCGCCGAGATTGCCTGACCCACCAGCTTGGCCTGCCGCAGGACTTCCTTCGGCGTGGGGGTGATGAGCTCACCGACGCCCACAAGATACATGCCCAGGGCATGCATGGCGGCCATCAGGTTTTGGCCTGCGGCCACTCCGAGTTCCACCAGCATTCGCCGTAACTGGCTGTGTGCGCAGCGTGTGAGCACCAGATGGTCGGCGTACAGGATTCCGCCCGGTGTCCGGACCGCCCACTGCTGGGCCGGAGTTCCGGCGACTGCAGGGTCCGTCAGGCCGGTGAGGCCGAGGCCGGAGTTGTCTGCGACGGAGCCGTCGGCGACGAGGTGGTCCAGCTGCAGGGCGCGGACCGAGGTGCGGACGTCGAGGTTGTGGCTGGCGGCGTAATTGCGCAGGTGGCGCAGGATTTCGTTGCGTTCCCGCAGGGTCGCCGCGTCGGCTGCATCGCAGCGCTGCAGCGAGGAGGTGTTGGCCGGGTTGCGGGCGCCCAGGAGGTCAAGCCCGTCGACCACGATGGCGTCAACGCCGCGGCGCTGGAGCTCGCTGGCGACGGCCAGACCCGACAGGCCAGTGCCGATGACTACAGTGCTGGTCCGCTCGATTCCGCCATGTACGGGCATGCTCGACACTGCAGGGTCCCTCCTCGAAGTTGCCGGTTCCGGGCCGGTGCCCGGAAAGCTTTCCGCGACTGTCCCAAGGCACTCCGAAGGAGGAGCGCCGATCTGAAAGACGAGTCTCGGTTCAGCAATGCCTCAGAGGATACCCAACAATCGGGGTGCTGGATAGACCTGCCGCAAAGAGGCCGGATTGAGGTTGGCACCTGCCCCGCGCCCGTAGTCCCGGGATGGCCCCGGGCGCCGCATACTTCTGGCAGAATAGCCGCAACATAGCCACATCTCGCGAGAAGGCGGACCCCATGGCCCAGGAACAGACGAACCCGGACCACACCGGGAACAGTGACGGCGCGCACGCCGCCCCGCGGGGCATCGTCGTCGGCGTCGACGGCTCCGAGCACAGCCACTGCGCCCTCGTCTGGGCGGCGCGGGAGGCAGAGCGCCGGCGGCGGCCGCTGCACATCGTGACCGCGTACTCGGTGCCGGTTTTTGCCGCGTCCGGGCTCGACGGCGGGTACGCGACGGTCGATGATTCGGTGATCCGCGAGGGTGCCGAGGCGATCCTGAAGCAGGCCATGGACAAGGTTGCCGGGTATTCCATCGACGTCGACGCCTCCGTGGAGAACGGCGACGCGTCCGGGGTGTTGCTGGAGATGACCGAAACCGCGGAACTGCTGGTGTTCGGCACCCGCGGCCGCGGCGGCTTCGTCGGGCGCCTGCTCGGCTCGGTCAGCAGCGCACTGCCGGCCCACGCCAAGTGCCCCACGGTGACGGTGCCGCTGATCTGCGGCGACCGGCTCGGCGAGACCACGGAGGACAGGCATGTCCGCGCGGAACGGGAAAAATCCGGCAACCAGCCGGTGGAGAACGTGGTGGTGGCCGGCGTTGACGGCTCCGAGCAGGCGCGGGTGGCGGTGCTGGAAGCCGCGGCCGAGGCGGAACGGCTCGCCGCGACGCTGCGCATCGTCTGCGCCGTTCCGCAATACAGCGGTTCCCTGGCCTGGGTCCCGGCTCCGATGGACCGCGAGGCACTGTTCGCCGATATCCGGGTCCAGCTCGACGCCGGCGTGGCCTGGCTGAAGAGCCATTTCCCGAAGCTGCAGGTGGAGACCCGGCTTGTGGACGGTTCCCCGGTGGATATCCTGGTCGAGTCCAGCCGGCACGTGGAACTGGTGGTGGTGGGCACCCGTGGCCGCGGCGGTTTCGCGGGCATGCTCCTGGGATCCACCTCCGACGGCATCCTGCACCACGCCAAGGGTCCGGTCATGGTGGTTCCGGACCGCGAGGACCCGCGGCTGGCGGACCGGCCCAGCTTCGGACCCATGCTCGGCCGCTCGTAGGCCGCCCCGTCCGCCCCCGTGCGCCCTGTCCGCTCCGTCCGCTCCGTCCGGCGGGGCGGGGCGGCGCCGGAGTAATTGGCCCGGGACCGGTGATGCCGGCCGCGGGTGGGCGTAAAGTTGATTCATGAGCTGCGATGTTGGAGCGCGGTCGCAATGACCCGCAGATGGCTGCGCTGGATGCCGGCCGCCGTCGTTCCCGCCGTGATCGCCGCGGGCGTGCTGGCTGGTTCACTCCCGGCCAGCGCCAAGGACCCGCTGCCGTCGAAATCTCCGGCAGAGGTGCTGCAGCTGATCGCCGGGCAGCATGAGTCGTCGTTCTCCGGAACCTTGGAGCAGACCTCCAGCCTGGGCTTGCCCGAACTGCCGCAGACCGGCCCGGGAGCCTCCCCGGACGCCGCCTGGCTGGAGCTGCTGAGCGGCCCGCACACGGCCCGCATCTATCGTGACGGACCCACCAACGCCCGGGTCCAGGTTCTGGACCGGCTCGCCGAGCGGGACGTCGTCCGGCACGGTAGCGACCTCTGGTTCTACAACTCCAAAGACAACTCCGCCGCGCACGCCGCCATCCCGGCCGGTGCCGCCGACCGCCACCCGGCGGAGAGCGGGTCCGTGCCGGCACCAGACGTGCTGGCCGAGAAGCTCCTCGCCAGGCTCGAACCCGGCAGCAACATCAGCGTCGGGGCGGACGTGGATGTCGCCGGCCGCGCCGCCTACCAACTGGTGCTCACGCCCAAGTCCGGCGACACCTTGCTGGCCTCGGCGGCCATCTGGGTCGACGGGCAGACCGGACTGCCGGTCGGGGTTGAACTGAAGGCGCGCGGACAGTCCGATCCCGCGTTCCGCGTGGCATTCAGCAAGCTCTCGCTTCAGGCCCCGGACGCCGGCATCTTCCAGTTCAGCCCGCCGGCCGGTGCCACCGTGACGGAACTCCCGGCCCCGGATGCCAACGCCAAACACCAGACCGGCGCCCAACCCAAGGCGGATGCCCAAGGCCAGCGGAAAGTCAGCGGAAGCGGCTGGGACACCGTCGTCGAACTGCCCGCCGGAGCGCTGACGGCGGCCCTGGCCAAGCCGGCAGACAAGGCCGGCGGGGACCAGGCAGGCAGTGGCACGGCCCCGGCGCAGCAGTCCGGCAGCGCCGCCGCACTCCTCGCGCAGGCGACCGTCCCGGTTGCGGGCGGCCGGATGCTGTCCACCGCGCTGGTCAACGTGCTGGTCCTCGACGACGGACGGGTTTTCCTGGGGTCCGTGCCGCTGAAGCGGCTGCAGGCCGCGGCCGGCGGTCAGTGACCAGCGGCCGGCTCGCCGCCGCGGCGCCCGCCGTCGAGCCCGCTGCTGAGCTCAGCATCGAGACCCGCGGCCTCAGCAAGCGCTTCGGCCGGCAACTCGCGGTCGACGGCGTCGACCTCGCCGTCCCCAAGGGCTCGGTTTTCGGTTTCCTCGGCCCCAACGGCTCGGGAAAGACCACCACCATCCGGATCCTGCTGGGACTCGCCGCGGCCTCGGCCGGCTCCGTCCGCGTCCTGGGCGAGGAGATGCCGCGGCAGCTGCACACCGTGTTGCCGCGGGTCGGCGCCCTGGTGGAGGGCCCGGCGTTCTACCCGTTCCTCTCCGGCACGGCGAATTTGCTGCGGTTCGACGCCGCAGACCCGGCGGCTCCGGCCAGGACCAGGCACGCGCGGGTGCAGGCGGCGTTGGAGCGGGTGGGCCTGGCGCATGCGGCGGACAAGGTGGTCCGCGCCTACTCGCTGGGAATGAAACAACGGCTGGGTATCGCCAACGCGCTGCTGGCACCCCGTGAATTGCTGGTACTGGACGAGCCGACCAACGGACTGGACCCGCAAGGCACCCGTGAAGTCCGGCACCTGGTGCGGTCCCTCGCCGCGGACGGCGCCACTGTCTTCGTCTCCAGCCACCTGTTGGCCGAGGTGGAGCAGATCTGCACGCATGCGGCGATCATGAGCGCCGGCCGCCTGGTGGCGCAGGGAACCTTGAGCGAACTGCGGCAGGCCGGGCAGGCCCGCCTCCGGCTGCTCACCCCCGACCCGCAGAAAGCCGCCGGCGTCCTGGCCGGCCTGGGCCTTCCCGCCGGGGGCGCTGCTGCGCCTGACGGCGGCGGGGCTCCGGGCGGCCGCGTCGAGGCCGGCGTCGACGCGGGCGCCGGGGCGCTCCGGGTGCTGTACTCCCCGCTCCCCGGACCGGAGACAGGCACGGGCACGGCCCCCGGGGGCAGTCCCGGACGTCCGGTGCCCCCGCCCGAGGACGTGGTTGCGGCGCTGGTGGCGGCCGGCGTGCGGGTCCGCGGCTTCGCCGTGGAAGAGGGCAGCCTTGAGGACCGGTTCGTCGAGCTGACCGGTGAGGGTTTTGACGTTGCCCGCTGAGGCCGCGCGCCGGCGTGCTCCGGTGCTTCGGCTGCTGGGCTCAGAGCTGGGGGTGCTTTTCCGGCGCCGCCGGACCTGGGCCATGCTGCTGGCCCTGGCCGCCATCCCGGTGCTGATCGCCGTGGCGGTGCGGCTTTCCTCCGCAGTGCCGCCGGGCAGGGGGCCGGCATTCCTGGACCGGATCAGCCAGAACGGACTGTTCGTCGGCGTCACCGCCATGGTCGTGGCCGTGCCCTTGTTCCTGCCGCTGACCGTCGGGGTGGTCGCGGGGGACACCCTGGCCGGCGAGGCCGGACAGGGAACCTTGCGCTATCTGCTGGCCGCCCCGGCCGGACGGGGACGCCTGCTGCTGGTCAAGTACGCGGGCGCCGCCGCCTTCGCCGTCGCCGCGCCGTTGACGGTGGCGCTGGCCGGCGCCGGCATCGGGGTGGCACTCTTCCCGGTGGGCCCGGTCACCCTGCTCTCGGGGGACACAATCGGCGTCGCCGAGGCGCTGGGGAGGCTCACGCTGATCGCGGCGTACCTGGCGGTCTCCCTGCTGGGGCTGTCCGCGATCGGTCTGTTCGTCTCCGCCTTGACGGACGTTCCGGTCGGGGCGATGGCCGCCACCGTGGTGCTGGCCGTCGTCTCGCAGGTGGCCGACGCCCTCCCGCAGCTGGACTGGCTGCACCCCTGGCTCTTCAGCAACCGCTGGCTGGACTTCGCCGACCTGCTGCGCCAGCCGATCGGGTGGGAATCGTTTGGCGCCAACGCGGTACTCCAGGGCGGTTACGTAGCGGTCTTCGGCGCCCTCGCCTACGCCAGGTTCGCCACCAAGGACGTGCTGTCCTGACCTGCCGGCCGGCGCGGGCCGGGGATCAGTACCGGGCGGCGTAGGGGTAGAGTTGCATGCCCGACATCGCGGCGATGTCCGTGACCGTGATCCCGGCGTCCGGGTTCAGCGCCTGCACCACCCGGCCGCCGCCGAGGTAGATGGCTACGTGGTAGAACCCGGGGGATGAGCCCCAGACCAGCAGGTCACCCGGCTGGGCCGCGGACAGGGGCACGTGCACGGGGGCCTGCGCGAATTGATCGGCCGCCGTCCGCGGCAGCCGCTTGCCTGCGGCGGCAAACGCGTTCTGGACCAGGCCGGAGCAGTCAAAGCCGTAGGCTCCGGTGCCGCCGTACTGGTAGAAGTACGGCGCGCCGACCTTGCCCATAGCCGAGGAGACCGCCGCCTGATTGGAGCCGTTGGAGACTGGCGGTAGCACCGGTGCCGGTGCCGGCGCAGGGGCGGGAGCGGGCGCGGGAGCAGGTGCGGGTTGGGCAGGGGCCGGCTGCACGGGAGCCGGTGCCGCGGCCGGCGGCGCCGCCGGCGCGTTGCCTGCCGGGGCCGGGATGTTGCCTTGCGGGGCCGGAACGTTGGCCTGCGGCGCCGCAGGGGCCTTGGCCGGTTGTGCGGACGGTGCGGACGGTGCGGCCGGCTGCGCGGCGGCAGCTGCCGCGGTCACCGCTGCGAGCTGTGCCTCCTGCCGCTGCCGGTCCAGCGCGTCCACCCGCTCGGTTTCCAGTGCGGCGGTGGTGTTCCGCAGCGTGGCGAGCTGATCGACCAGGACGGTCTTTTGCGCGGCGGCCTCGGACACGGCCCGCTGGCGGTCCGTGTTGGCCCGCTCGGCGTCGGACTTGCGCGATTCTGCCGTCTGGGCGGCGTCGCTGGCGGCACGGTCGGCCTCCGTGGCTGCCGCCTTGGCGGAGGTTGCGGCGGCCGCGGC
>DASSXE010000393.1:0-2516 GCA_035704125.1 Arthrobacter sp. | reverse complement strand
CCGGGCCCGTAATCGATCGCTATGGAAAGGCACCCCCATGAAAGCCATCCAGTTTGCAGCTCCCGGCGCCTCCTTCGAGACCGTCGACCGCGAGATTCCCGAGGTTCCCCGTGGCCACGTCCTGGTCAAGGTCCACGCCAGCGGCATCTGCCACTCCGACGCCATGGCCGCCGGCGGCTTCGCCTCCTCCTACCCCCGCATCCCCGGCCACGAGGTCGCCGGCACGGTTGAGTCCGTGGGGGAGGGCGTCTCCCGGTGGGAGGCCGGCCAGCGGGTGGGCGTCGGCTGGTTCGGCGGCGCCTGCTTCGAGTGCGACTCCTGCCGCCGCGGCGACTTCATCACCTGTTCGGTGGGCAAGACCACCGGCCTGAGCGCCGACGGCGGCTACGCCGAGTACCTCGTGGCCCCGGCCGACGCCCTCGCCGCCATTCCGGAGGGGCTGAGCTTCGAGGAAGCCGCGCCGCTGATGTGCGCCGGCGTCACCACCTTCAACGGCCTGCGGCACAGCGGCGCCCGCGCGGGCGACGTCGTCGCCGTCCTGGGCCTGGGCGGCCTGGGCCACCTGGGCGTGCAGTTCGCCGCCAAGATGGGCTTCGAGGTCGTGGCGATCGCCCGCGGCTCGGAGAAGGAATCGTTCGCCAAGGAGCTCGGCGCGCACCACTACATCGACAGCACCACGGCCGACGTCGCCGAGGAACTGAAGAAGCTGGGCGGCGCCAAGGTGGTCCTCGCCACCGTCACGGACGCCAAGGCGATGTCCGGCACCGTCGGCGGCCTGGCGCCGCGCGGCCGCCTGGTGGTCCTGGGCGTTCCGCACGAATCCCTGGAGGTCAGCGCCGCCAGCCTGGTGATGGGCAGCAGCTCCGTCAACGGCCACGCCTCCGGCACCGCCAAGGACTCCGAGGACACCCTCCGCTTCTCCGCCCTGACCGGCGTCCGGCCGATGATCGAGACCTACCCGCTGGAGAAGGCGGCCGAGGGCTTCGACCACATGATGTCCGGCAAGGCCCGCTTCCGCGTGGTCCTCACCACCGACGCTGCGGGCTCGCAGAGCTAGCCCAGGAATCGCACGGAAGGCGCCCGTTCCCGGCCACCACGGCCGGGGGCGGGCGCCTTCGCGTTGCCCGCGCTACGGTCCGGGATGGACAACGTGCCGCCGAGGCCACAGCCTTGTCTGCAGAGCCGAAACGCCGTCGGCCACCCCGCAGCCGAAGGAGCACCGTGCCGCACACCCCTTCCCCCGGAACCGTGACCGGGGACAGCATCCGCGATGCGCTTCACTCCTCCCGCGGGCCCGGCACCACGGACCAGGACTGGCGGTCCTTCGAGCAGCGTTTCGACGCCGAATTCCCGCGCCTGCAGTCCCTGTTCCGGCGGACCTACGGCCCGGAGGGCGACGCCGAACTGCAGCAGCTGGTCCTCGATGCCGCGGCGTCCTGGCAGGACCGGCCCGCGGACCTGAAGGCCCTGGACGCAGCCCGCGCGGCGGACCCGGCATGGTTCCAGTCCAACGGGATGCTGGGCGGGGTCTGCTACGTGGACCTCTACGCCGGGGACCTGGCCGGGTTGCGCGCCCGCATCCCGTACTTCCGGGAGCTGGGCCTGACCTACCTGCACCTGATGCCGCTGTTCCGCGCCCCCGAGGAGAACTCCGACGGCGGCTACGCCGTCTCCAGTTACCGCGACGTGAACCCGGCGCTGGGCACCATGGCCGAACTCGGCGCCGTCGCCCGCGAACTGAGGGAGAACGGCATCGCCCTGGTGGTGGACTTCATCTTCAACCACACCTCCAACGAACACGAATGGGCGCGCAAGGCGGTGGCCGGGGACCCGGACTTCCAGGACTTCTACCTGATCTACCCGGACCGCGGGATGCCGGACAAGTACGAACAGACCGTCCGGGAAATCTTCCCCGACGACCACCCGGGCTCCTTCGTCCAGCTGGAAGACGGCCGCTGGATCTGGGCCACCTTCCACTCCTTCCAGTGGGACCTGAACTACCGCAACCCGAGGGTGTTCCGCGCCATGGCCGGGGAAATGCTCTACCTCGCCAACCAGGGCGTGGACATCGTGCGGATGGATGCGGTGGCGTTCATCTGGAAGCAGCTGGGCACGCCCTGCGAGAGCCTGCCCGAGGCGCACCTGCTGCTGCAGGCCTTCAACGCCGTCTGCCGGCTCGCGGCGCCGTCGCTGCTGTTCAAATCCGAGGCGATCGTGCACCCGGACGAGGTGGTGCAGTACATCAGCCCGGGGGAGTGCCAGCTCAGCTATAACCCGCTGCAGATGGCCCTGATCTGGAACACCCTGGCCACCCGCGAGGTGACCCTGCTGGCCCAGGCCCTGGAACGCCGCCACCACATCCCGGACGGTACCGCCTGGGTGAACTACGTCCGCAGCCACGACGACATCGGCTGGACCTTCGCCGACGAGGATGCCGCGACCCTCGGCATCGACGGTTACTCGCACCGCCGGTTCCTCAACGACTTCTACGTGGGGCGCTTCGACGGCACGTTCTC
>DASSXE010000130.1:0-7922 GCA_035704125.1 Arthrobacter sp. | reverse complement strand
CAGCAGCGAGAACGGCACGTCCGCGCCGAGCTCGGCGGCGAGGTGGGCGAGCTCGTCGCGGGAGAGCCCGCTGTTCCAGAGCGCGTCGCAGGCCAGCAGCGTGGCCGCGGCGTCCGCCGAGCCGCCGCCCATCCCGCCGGCCACCGGGACCCGTTTGGTGATTTCCAGATGCACGCCGGTGGAGTGTTCCGAGACGTCAGCCATGATCGCGGCGGCCTTGTAGGCGAGGTTGCGTTCATCGAGCGGGATGTCCACGCCGTCGAGGTCCAGGGTGCTGGCCGGGCTGATACTGACGGTGATCTCCCCGGAATCCGTGCTGGTGGCCGCCACCTCTTCGTAGAGCGAGACGGCCAGGTAGACGCTGGCAACCGAGTGGTAGCCGTCGGCGCGCAACGGCCCGACGTCCAGTGAGACGTTTACCTTGCCGGGCGCCTTGACCCTGACGGTCCGCGCCGGAAAGCGCCCTCTCACTGCGTTCATGGCTCCACGCTATGGCATGGGCCGTGCGGTTCCAAGCCGTCCGCGGCCGGGACCTCGTTCAGGCTGCGGGCGCGCGGTGCGCTTCGGCGATCCGGGCGAAGGCGGCCACGTCCAGCACCTCGCCGCGGGCGGTCGGGTCGACGCCGGCGGCCCGCAGGCAACGCTCGGCCTCGGCCGCGCTGCCGGCCCAGCCCGCCAGGGCTGCCCGCAGGGTCTTGCGCCGCTGCGCGAAAGCGGCGTCAATCACCGCGAAGACTTCCTCGCGGGTGGCGGTGGTCACGGGCGGTTCCCGGCGGGAGAAAGCGACCAGCCCGGAATGGATCTTGGGCGCGGGCCAGAAGACGTTCATGCCGATCACACCGGCCTTGCGCATGCCGCTGTACCAGGCGGCCTTGACCGAGGGGACGCCGTAGGTCTTGGACCCGGGGGGCGCCGCGAGCCGGTCGGCGACCTCGTCCTGGACCATGACCAGACCGTGGCGCAAGCTCGGGAAGTGCTGGAGCAGGTGCAGCACCACCGGAACGGCGACGTTGTAGGGAAGGTTGGCAACCAGCGAGGTCGGCTCCACCGGCAGTTCGGTGACCTTCATCGCGTCGGCGAGGACCAGGTGGAAGTCCTGCGCGGCCGCCGGGCGCCAGCGCTCGACGGTGGCCGGAAGTTTCCCTGCCAGGACGGGGTCGATCTCGACGGCGACGACGGCCTTGGCCGCGTCCAGCAGGCCCAAGGTCAGCGACCCGAGCCCGGGCCCGACCTCCAGCACCGTCTCGTCCGGGCCGATGTCGGCGACCGCGACGATGCGGCGGATGGTGTTGCCGTCGATGACGAAGTTTTGGCCCAGGGTCTTGGTGGGGCGGACCCCGATCTCCTCGGCCATCCGGCGGATGTCGGTGGCGCCCAGCAGGGGCGCCGGGGCGTTCGCGGGAAGCTTGGCGGCGGGCGCGGCGGCGTCGGAGGGGGTCGGTTCAGTCACCTAGGTATCCTATCCCGCAGCCGTTGCGGCTCCGTCAGCGGGTACGGCGAAGGCCGGCCCCGCGCTCTGTTCGGGAACAGAACCGGGACCGGCCTTCAAGAGATTCCTGCGGGTGTGGTCAGCGTCCACAGGGAGCCGTGCTGTGCTGCTGTTGTCTGCGCCGCTATTGTCAGCAGTGAGATTGTCTCCGGTCGCAGGCTAGCGCGAAGCTGCCCAGCCGCAGCCCCAGGGGCCGAGGCCGGCCTTGGCGTAGTACGTATTGGCGACCGCGATCTGCTGGGCCTTGCTGGCCTGGCTGGCATTGGGGGCGTAAGCGCCGCCGCCGTTGGCAATCCAGGACGGGATGTCGAACTGCAGGCCGCCGTAGTAGCCGTTGCCGGAGTTGATGGACCAGTTGCCGCCGGACTCGCACTGGGCGATCTTGTCCCACATGGCTTCGTTCATCATGGCCGGCGCCGCTGCACCGGTGTTGGCAGACGCCGCGGCCGCAGCGGGCGCCGCCTGCGGCTTGGGCTTTTCCTTCGTTCCAACGGAAACCTTTTCGGTGACCGGCTGAAGGGTGATGTTCTGGGACACCAGCGTGCGGGAAGCTTCCCGGCCGTCCACCAGGATCAGCTTGAAGCTCTTGCTCATGGTGCCGGCGACGCCGGCCTGGACGACCTTCGAGTCGCCCTTGAACAGGGTGGCGTCGTCCGCGGTCAGTGTTTCGAACGGCACGGCCTCGGTGGTGTCGGCCGTCTTGGAGGTGTCCACCCGGGAGACCTTGACGACCATGTCGTTGACCACGGGGGCGTTGGCCGGCTGCGAGAGGCGGTCGCTGGCGCCGAGCGTGATGCCGGCGTCGGTCAGCAGCTGACCGACCGTGGCCGTGGTGGTGGTGGTCTTGGTGTCCTTGCCGTCTGCCACGATGGTGACGGTCTTCGGCGTCGAGATGCTGACGAACGAGCCGGAGACGGCGAGCTGTGCATCCTTGGGGACGGAAACTTCGGAGGCGCCCGCGACGCCGAGCTCGGAAACGAGGCTCTCCACCGTGGGGGCCGTGGTGTTGACGGTCCGTTCGGCGCCGTCCACGCTGACCTTGACGGCCTTGGCGAGGTTGACGTTGATGACGGAGCCGTCCTGGACGTGTGCGTCCGCGGCCGGCGTCACCTTGTCCGCGGACTGCAGCTCCACCTTGGCGGCCCGGACAACCTGGCCGACGGTGCCGCCGAAGGTCTGGACGGAGCTCACCTTGCCGTCAACATTGAGGGTGACTGTCTTGTTGTTGGCGACGAAGGCGACGAGGCCCAGTACGAGTGCAACGAGCACCACCAGCTGTGCGCCGACCTTGACGACGCTGAACTTGCCGTCCGTTGTGAAGAACTTGACCACGATTGCCCGAATCTCTTGGACCATCCGGGCACGGGGAAAAGTGCACGCGTGGACCCCCGCAAACGCCCCGGGGGACTGCTCCGGCACAGGTCCGGATGTTTGCGAAGAACGCGGGCACCGCCACACTTCCAAACGAGAGCGCACACGTGGATTGGTTACCGCGATGCGCGCCCGAAAGGAGTGGAATTATCCGAAGGCCTTCCCCGACCCCGGCTAATAGTTGTCCACTGTAACCGTAGCGTTATAAAGCAGCCAAGAAATTGTGCATACCCGGTATGCTTCCGGTCCAGCCGCCGGGGCCTCGGATCAGTCCCAGGATCCGTAGGCCCGCACGGTATTTTCGGCCAGCCGGCCGCAGAGATCGGCGAGGTCGCTGCCTGTCAATTCCGCCATCGCACGGACCGTGTACGGCACCATGTAACTGGCGTTCGGCCGTCCCCGGTGCGGGTGCGGCGTGAGGAACGGCGCGTCGGTCTCAACGAGCACCAGCCCGGGTTCAGCAACCGCCAGGCCCGACCGCAGTCCGGCGGCGTTCTTGAAGGTCACCGTCCCGGCGAAGGACATGTACCAGCCCTCCGCGTTGCAGGTCCGGGCCAGGTCCTCGTCGCCCGAGAAACAGTGGAAGACGACCCGTTCGGGCGCACCCTCCTCGCGCAGCACCTGCACGACGTCGTCGTGCGCGTCGCGGTCGTGGATCTGCAGCGTCAGGCCCAGCCGTTTGGCGATGTCGATGTGGCGCCGGAAGGAGTACCGCTGCTGGCGGAGCCCCTCCCCCGCGGTGCGGAAGAAATCCAGGCCGGTCTCGCCGATGGCGCGGATCCGCGGGTGGGCGGCGAGCGCCTCGATCTCGGCCAGCGCCTCTTCCAGTTCGCCGCGGGCGGCGTAGTCCGGGGCGTCGTTGGGGTGCAGCGCGACGGCGCCCAGCAGGCGGGAGTCCTGGTCCACGGCGCTCACGGTGAACCGGGAGGATTCCAGGTCGCAGCCGACCTGGATGGCGCCCTGCACGCCGACGGCGGCCGCGGCGTCGAGGGCGTCCTTGATGCCGACGGCGGGGTCCGCGCCGGGGAAGTCGAGGTGGGTGTGGTTGTCCATCACCGGAACCGGCAGCGGCTCCGGTGCCGGCGGGTAGGCCTTGCGCCCGGCGGAACCCGTACCCTCGTCGCTGATGGCGCGGAAGGGGGCCGGGGTGAGCGGATTGCACATGGTTCCAGCCTAGCCGCGGGCGGGGGCAAGGAATTACCGGAACTCTCTGTCTGCGCGGTGAGTTGTGTTAGTACGCTGATACCACGACAGGCGTCCAGATGCGGTTCCCGGCAGCAGTTCCCGCCGGTCCGCCCGGGCCGCACCAGGGCTGAAAGGCTGCCGATGGACTACCACCGACGCACCACCTTTGATACCGACGACGCCACCACCATGGGCGGGGCGGCAGCCGCCGCGGCCGCGCCGGTGGCCGCGGGCCGGGCCGGGCGGGCACCGATGGATGCCGCCGCGTTCCACGACGCCTGCGAGCGCATCCTGGCCGAGATCAACACGGTCATCGACGGCAAAGCGGACGCCGCCAAGCTGGCCCTGACCGTGCTGCTGGCGCAGGGCCACCTGCTCCTGGAGGACGTGCCCGGCGTCGGCAAGACCCTGCTGGCCAAAACCCTCGCCCGTACCATCGACTGCACGGTCAGCCGGATCCAGTTCACCCCGGACCTGCTTCCCTCGGACGTCACCGGCGTCTCCGTCTACAACCAGGCGTCGAGGATGTTCGAGTTCCGTCCGGGTGCGGTGTTCGCCAACATCGTGATCGGCGATGAAATCAACCGGGCCTCTGCCAAGACCCAGTCCGCGCTGCTCGAATGCATGGAGGAACACCAGGTCACCGTGGACGGGACCTCATACCAGCTCGACGAACCGTTCATGGTGGTGGCCACCCAGAATCCGATCGAGATGGAAGGCACGTACCCGCTTCCGGAGGCTCAGCGCGACCGCTTCATGGCGCGGATTTCGATGGGGTATCCGGACCGGGACGCCGAGCTGGAAATGCTGGAAACGCACCAGGCTACCTCCCCCCTGACCCGGGTCTCCGCCGTCGTCACGGCGGAGCAGGTCGCCGCGATGATCGCCACGGTCCAGCGCGTGTACGTCTCGCAGTCGATCAAGGAGTACACGGTGGCCCTGGGCCGCGCCACGAGGGAGAGCAGCCTGCTGCGGCTCGGCGCGAGCCCGCGCTCCATGCTGCAGCTGCTGCGCGCGGCGAAGGCCACCGCCGCGCTGGAGG
Organism: Arthrobacter sp.; assembly: GCA_035704125.1. Taxonomy (GTDB): domain Bacteria; phylum Actinomycetota; class Actinomycetes; order Actinomycetales; family Micrococcaceae; genus Arthrobacter. Next base: position 2,835 of record DASSXE010000130.1, on the reverse strand, counting down.
GCCGCGACTTCGTGCTGCCCGACGACGTCGTGAGCGTTGCCGAGGCCGTGCTGGCGCACCGGATCATCCTGGACCGGAAGGCGGCCAGCACGGGTGAGACGCCGCAAAGCGTCATCCGGTCTGTCCTGGCCAAGGTGCCGGTGGGTGACGGGTCCGCCGCCGCGGGCCGCCGGGACGCCGGCCGGCCCGTGGCCCCGCCCTCCGGAACCCGCCGCTAGGAGCTGGTGCGGCCGTGGGGGTACTGGACCGGATTCCGAAGCAGATCTTCAGCCCGCGCGGCTGGGGCCTGCTGGGGGCCGGCGTGCTGTGCCTGCTCGCCGCCCAGGTGCTGGGCCGGCGTGACCTGCTGGTCCTGTCGCTTTTGCTGCTGATCCTGCCGCTGCTCTCGCTCGCCGGCACCCGGGTGCTGAAGCCAAAGTTCCGCGTCTACCGCGAGTTCAGCCCCGCGCCGGTGCAGACCTCCGCCACCACCACGGTGCGGCTGGCCGTGGCGCGCACCGGCCCCGGAACCGGCCAGGCCCTGATGGAGGAACAGCTCCCGGCGCGCTTCGGGCAATCGCCGGTCTTCCGCTTCCCGGCACGGACCGCCACCGCCGGGAGCAGCCGGTACGAGTACCAGCTGCGCAGCGCCGCCCGCGGGCAGTTCCTGATCGGCCCGGTGACCGCCGAGTTCAGCGACCCGTTCGGGCTGTCCGTGCACCGCCACGCCATCGACGCCGGCGACGTCCTCACCGTGACACCCGCGCCGGTTGACCTTCCGGCCACCGGCCTCGCCGGCGCGCGCGGCCACGACGGCGTCACCGCCACCCGGATCCGGGCCAATCCCAGCGACGATGACGTGATGACCCGCGAATACCGCCACGGCGACCCGATGCGCCGGGTGCACTGGGCCGCCACGGCGCGGCACGGCTCGCTGATGGTGCGCCAGGAGGAGTCGGTCACCACGCCGGAGGCGACGATCATCCTCGACCATCGGTTCCTGGCCTATTCGCACGGCGCGGGCTACATCTCAGGTGCCGCGGCGGACGGCCACGAGCTGGTCAGCAGCGACGCGTTCGAGTGGGCCGTCACCGCCGCCATGTCCGTCGCCGCCCACCTCGGCGAGCGCAATTACGCCCTGCGCTGCCTGGACCCGGCCGGCGATCCGGCCTTCCTGCACTCACCCTCGGCCCCCCACCCGCATGCCGAGGAGTTCTCCGGCGCCGGCGGCCTGCAGTCGATCGCCGAGAGCCTGGCGGCCATCCAGCTCACCGGCCCCCGCCATCCGGGCGGCGACGCCGGGCCGCAGCCCTTCGACGACCGGCTGATGGACAAACTGTCGGCGCACCGCCTGCGCGGACCGGTCCTGGCCATCCTGGGCAGGCTCACCACGGCCGAGGCGCAGGCCCTGGCCCCGGCCGCCGCCTTCGGGGCCAACTCCTTCGCCCTGATGGCCGCCGAGCGCGCCGCGGACGCCGAGCCGGTGCTGGCTGTCCTGCGCCGCGGCGGCTGGCGGGCGGTGGCGGTCACCCCGGCCACCCCGCTGCCGGCCGCCTGGTCCGCGTTCGACGACGGCGGGGCGCCGCAGGTCCCGGCCGCCGATGCCCGGCGCGGGGCGGGGACGCGCCGATGACGCTGGCACCGCCCCGGACGCCCGCCGCCGGCAGGTCCGAATCCGGCGGCCACGGACCTGCCGATGGCGGACCGCGCCCGCGCACCAGCGCCGGACTCGAACCATGGGCGATGGGTCTCGCCGTCGCCGTGGCCGTCGCCGGGGCGGCACTGGGGCTGAACGGCGTGCTGCGTGGCTGGGCATGGTATCCGGCGGTGCTGACCACCGTCTTCACCGTGGCGCTGGCCATGGCGGCGCTGCGGGCGCTCCGGCTGGCCGGGGTGCTGGTGAGCCTGGGCGGTTTCCTGGCCCTGGCCCTGGTGTTGACCAGCACGTTCTTCCGGCAGCACAGCATCGCCGGGTTCATACCCTCCGCTGACACGATGGCCCAGCTGCAGCCCTACCTCCGGCGCGCCAACGAGACCATCCTGGGCGAGAGCACGCCGGTGGCCCCGAACGCCGGCATCGTGCTGCTGGTCTGCGGGGTGCTGGGGCTGCTGGTGGTCCTGGTCGACACCCTCTGCGTCCCGCTGGCGCTGCCGGCCACCAGCGGCCTGGGAATTCTGGCCATCCTGGTGGTCCCGGCCATGGTCAAGCCGCAGAGCGTGGGCTGGCTGGGATTCACGGCGGCGGCCGCCGGGTACCTGCTGGTGCTGGCCTGCAGCCACTGGTTCCATCCCGGCTCCGGGCTGCGCTCCGACGCGGCCCACAGCCCGGGGCAGCTCCGCCGCGCCGGCGTGACCGGGGCGATGGCCCTGGCCCTGACCATGCTGCTCCAGGCGGCGGTCCCGGGCTTCGACCAGGGCGCCTTCCCGCAGGGCTCCCGGCTGAACCCGTGGGGAACGGCGACCGGCCTGAACCCCATGATCAGCCTGGGGAACAGCCTGCGCAGCCCCGCCGGCGTCGGCCGGATCAGTTATGCCACGAACGCCGCGGCGGCCCCCTATCTCCGCTCCGTTACGGTGGACAGTTTCGACGGCGACTCCTGGTCTCCGGATGACCGGGATGCCAGCCGCCGGCCCGGTACCGCGTCGCTGGACCCGGGCACGGACAGCACTGCCGACGAACAGGTCAGGACGGTCACCGCGGTCAACACCGGGCAATTCACCAGTCCGTACCTGCCGGTCCCCTACGCACCCGCGGCGGTCAACGGGCTGACCGGACGGTGGAGCTGGGACCCGGCCACCCTGAGCATCAAGGGCGTCGATGTGACCTCCCGCGACCAGCAGTTCGTGGTGACCTCG
>DASSXE010000228.1:0-3172 GCA_035704125.1 Arthrobacter sp. | reverse complement strand
GATCTCTTCGATGGCACGGCCGTCACGCTTGGAGCGTGCGTCCATGACGACGATGCGGTAGTACGGTGCGCGCATCTTACCGAAGCGCTTAAGGCGAATCTTTACGGCCACTTTTGTGGTCACTCCTGTTTCTGAAACGGGTCGAGCCCGGCGTTCTGCACCCGTGGGGCGGGCCATACTAGGGGGTTCTAAAAGGACAGGATCCGGACGCGGAGAGAGGGGCCACGCAGATCGAGTACCTGATCATTGTGCCAGATCACCGCGCCGATTTCGACTTGACACCCGCCGCGGCCGGGCCGCCGGGGATTTTTTCCGGGCTCAGGCGGTCCAGACGAACAGTTCGGTCCTGGCGGACGGGTCGACGCCGGCGGCCAGGCCGGCGAGCTGACGGACGTAGCGGCCGGCCTCGTCGGCACCGAACGGCATGTCGTCCTCGGCGGCCCAGCTTTCGGCCACTTCGGTCAGGACGTCACCCTCCCCCTCGGTCTCGTAGCTCAGCAGTTCGGCCAGCGCCCGGACCATGGCCGCCGGAACGCCCAGCAGCGCGTCGCTGGTGACGTCAACCATCGCCAGCTCGTAGTCGGCTCCGGCGGCGTGCACGGCGGTCCCGGCGATGTCGCCGAGCCGTTCGATTTCGAAATCACTGATGCCGGGTATCCGGACCGCCTGGGGGCCGGCAGCGGCGCCGCCGGCCAGGGCTGCGGCGCGTTTGAGGGCGGCGTCATGGGTGGCGACGAAGACTTCGGTAAATCCCACGGGGCTCATCCTTGGATCTTGGGCGGCGCGGGGCCGCGGCGTATGGCGTTCCCCCAGCCTAGCCGTTTGCCCGCTCCTGGCCGGAACGCCGGACTCCCCGGCCGCTCACCGGACGGCGACGCGGATCCGGTTCCGCCACGGGTCCTCGAAGCGCAGCTCGGCGCCGGTGTGGTGGGACTGGATGCCTCCGCTCCTGAGCCGGTCCGCCAGGGCGCCGACGTCGTCGCCCGCGGGCACTTCGATCAGGACCTCGCCGAGGCCCAGGGTGTCACGGCGGGGGCCGGCGCCCCGGCTGTTCCAGACGTTCATGGCCATGTGGTGGTGGTAGCCGCCGGCCGAGACGAATAGTGCCTGGCCGTGCCAGCCGGCGGTCTTCTCAAAGCCGAGGGTGCCGACGTAGAAGTCATGCGCCTTCTGCACGTCGCCCACCTGCAGGTGGACGTGCCCGACGCCGGCGTCGGACTCCCGCTGGCCGGCCAGTGACGCCTCGGTCAGGTGCTCTTCGAGGTAGCGCTGCGGCGGCAGCGCAAGGCTGTCCATGACGACGTTCGTGCCGTCCCAGGACCACTCCCCGCGGGGGCGGTCCCAGTAGAGCTCGATGCCATTGCCCTCGGGGTCGGTGAAGTAGAAGGCCTCGCTGACCAGATGGTCGGCGCTGCCGGTGAAGGACCGGGGCTCGTACCGGGCCGCCGACGCAATGGTCGCGGCCAGCGAGGCCTGGTCCTCGAACAGCAGGGCCGTGTGGAAGAGTCCGGCCTCGCCGCGGGAGGGCAGGTTCAGCCCGGGCGCGGGAGCCAGGTGGACCAGCGGCTTCTGCCGCCGGCCCAGGTACAGTCCGCCGTCCTGCTCGGCAACCACGTCCAGGCCGAGGGCACGCTGGTAATAGTCGGTCATCAGCCGCATGTCGCCGACCTTGAGCATCACGGTACCCATGGTGAGTTCTGCGGGAAGGAGATCCTGGGTGTTTGTCTTTGCGGTCATGCAAACGCTCCTGTGCTGGCGCGGCCGCCGGCCCTCGGCGGTCCTACAGAAGCGTCAATTACTTGAAGCTTCAATTTATTCCGGACGGGAATGGCAGGCCTCAGTCCAGCAATTCTCCGCGCAGCACGATGCCCTTCAGCGCGCGCAGGGTGGCCAGATTCCGCCTCGGATCCTCGGCACAGACCAGGACATCGGCACTGGCCCCCTCGGCGATGGCCCCGGCTCCGAGCCACGTCCGGGCGGACCAGGACCCCGCATCGAGGGCCGCCGCCGCGGGAAGGCCTGCCGCGTGCAGTGCCTCGAGCTCGTCGACGATGCGGCCGTGCCTGATCACGCTGCCGGCGTCGGTGCCGGCGTAGATCGCTACCCCGGCCTCGTACGCCTCGAGGATCCGCTCCGCCCGCCGCTCCCAGAGCGAGCGCATGTGTGCCGCGTACCGGGGAAACTTGGCCTCCGCCTGCTCCGCGATGTCCGGGAAGGTGGCGATGTTGATCAGCGTCGGCACGATCGGCACGCCCTGTTCGACAAACCGGGGAAGGTGCCGGGGCAACAGCCCCGTCCCGTGCTCGATGCAGTCGATGCCGGCGTCGAGCATGTCATCCAGGGTCTCCTCGGCGAAGCAGTGCGCCGTCACCCGGGCGCCTTCGTCATGGGCGGCCCGGACGGCATCCTTGACGGTCCGGGCCGGGAAGCTCGCGGCCAGGTCGCCGGCGTCGCGGTCAATCCAGTCCCCCACCAGCTTGACCCAGCCATCCCCCGCCCGGGCCTGCTTGCGGACTGCCTCCACCAGGTCCCGGGGCTCAACCTCGACGGCGAAACCGCGCAGGTAACGGCGCGTCCGGGCGATGTGCCGGCCGGCGCGGATGATCCGCGGCAGGTCGGTCCGCCGCTGGATCCAGCGGGTGTCGTGCACCGCCCCGGCGTCGCGGACCAGCAGGGTGCCGGCGGCGAGGTCGGCCCTGGCCTGCTCCTCGGCAGCCGCCGCACTGACGTCTCCGCCCGCGCCGAGGCCGATGTGGCAATGCGCGTCCACCAGGCCCGGAATGACCCAGCCGGCCAGGACACGGTCCGGCGCCGACTCGGGCCGGCGGAAGGTGAGCGCACCGTCGACGGACCACAGTCCCTGCCGTTCCTGGTCCACGCCGGTGAGGACGGTGCCGCTGAATTCGATGATGCCGATCATGGTTTCGGCCGTCAGGACGCCCGGGCGTGCCGGCTGCGGACGACGTCGGCGATGAAGGAGCGGATGGCCCGGTCGCCTTCTTTCGAATCCTGCGGCCGGTGACCTCCGGGGGCAGTGCGGTGCAGGGCGCCGGTCTCGCGGAGGTAGCCGGCGATCTCCTCGTACAGCGGCTCCCAGCCGCCGGTAAGCACCAGCGTCGGGACGCCCGGGACGATGTGCAACGGCGCCTCCCAGGCCGGGGCCTGCAGGCGG
>DASSXE010000179.1:0-3222 GCA_035704125.1 Arthrobacter sp. | reverse complement strand
CGCAGCTTGCCGGCGCCCATCCCCGGATCACCGGCCTGGCCTTGGGCGAAGCAGACCTGGCCGCCGACCTCCGGGTATCGCCCGAGGGCCTGGACTGGGCCCGAGGCTGGATCGTGACCGCCGCCCGCTCCCACGGCCTGGCCTCACCGGTCCAAAGCGTCTACACCGACGTCGCCGATCTCGACGGCCTGCGCCAGAGCAGCCTCCAGGGACGGCGCCAGGGCTTCTTCGGGCGCACCGTGATCCACCCCCGCCAGATCGACGTCGTCAACCACGCGTTCACTCCCACCCCGGAGGAAGTGGCGCGCGCCGAGGGCGTTGTGGCCCTGGCCCAAACGTCCGCAGAGGCCGGAGAGACGGCTGTTCTCGACCCCGACGGGCGCTTCATTGATCCCGCCGTCGTGGAAAACGCCCGGCTCATCCTCGACCTCGCCATCCGCGACTAATCCTTTTGAGGAGACCCATGCAAAATCTCACCACCTCCACCACCGACACCCTGTTGAACGCCGTCACCGGAAGCACCCAGGACGTGATCGAACTCGGCCACCCGCACTTCACCGGAATGCCCAGCTCTCCCAACCACCCCGGCTTCCGGATGACCCTGATCCGCAGGCACGGAGACATGGTCCGGCCCGACGGCGGGTCCGCCTCCAACGAAATCATCGTCACAGGCGGGCACGTCGGCACCCACGTCGACGCCCTCTCCCACGTCAGTCACGAGGGCATGCTGCACGGCGGCGTCGACGCGGAGGAAGCCCAGCGCGGCGGAAAGTTCTCCCAGCTCGGCGCCGACCAGATCCCGTTCCTGCTCCGGCGCGGCCTGCTCCTGGACATCGCCAAGCTCCATGGGGTGGACGCGCTCGACGCCGGCCAGGCGGTCACCGCTGACGACCTCACAGAGGCCGCAGCCGCAGCCGGAGTCACCCCGCAATCCGGTGATGTGGTGCTGATCCGGACCGGATGGGCGCGGCACTTCGATGACCCCGCACGGTACCTCGGCCAGACGGACGGCGTCCCGGGGCCCGACGTCGAGGCAGCCCGCTGGCTCGCATCGGCCGGGATTGTCGCCGCGGGCGCGGACACCACCGCCTTCGAGCACATCCCCGCCGGCCAGGGCCACAGTGTTCTGCCTGTACACCGGATCATGCTGGTGGAGAACGGCATCCACATCATCGAGCACCTCAACCTCGAGGACGCCTCCCGGCACGGACTGACGGAGTTCACCTTCGTCATGGCGCCGCTGCGGATCGTCGGCGGCACCGGTTCGCCTATCCGCCCCGTCGCGGTGGTTTCCCGATGAGCCGCCACGACCTCACCGGCACCGTCGTCGGCCGGCTTGCCGCCCTCGCGGACCGCACCCGGCAGGAGGGACTGCCGGCCGAACTGCGAAAGGACGTGGCCCGCCGGGTCCTGGATCTCCTGGGCAACTCGCTCGCCGCCCATAGCCAGCCCTCTGCCGCGGCAGTGATCGCTGTCGCCGGCGGCTGGGGCGGAAATGCCGATGCAACCGCAATCGGCACCGGCCGCCGTTTCCCCGCCGCGACCGCCGGGCTGGTCAACGGCACGCTGGCCCACTCGATGGACTCGGACGACACCCACCTGCCCTCGGTCCTGCACCCTTCGGCGTCCGTCATCCCGGCCGCGCTGGCGGTCGCGGAGGCCACCGGCGCCACCGGGGCCGCGTTGCTGGATGCCGCCGGCGTCGGCATCGAAATCACTGTACGGCTCGGGATGGGCGGCTACGACGAGGACCTGGGGAACTCGGAATTCTTCGAACGGGGCCAGCACGCCACCTCCATCTGCGGCGCGGTTGGCTCCGCGGCGGCGGCGGCGATGCTCTATGGGCTCGACGCCGAGGGCATCGCGGATGCCATGGGGATCGCGGCCAGTTTCGGCGCCGGACTGCTTGAGGCGAACCGGACCGGCGGGACCGTTAAGCGTGCCCACTGCGGCTGGGCGGCGCACTCGGGAATCACGGCCGCGGAGCTGGCCCGGCACGGGCTGACCGGCCCGCCGACGGTGATCGAGGGCCGGTTCGGTTTCCTGCATGCCTTCTGCGGCGACCGGGCGGACGCCGCCAAGGTGGTCGACGGGCTCGGCGAGCAGTGGGAGCTGCCGGGGATCTTCTTCAAGCCGTACCCCTGCAACCACTTCACCCAAGCGGGCATCGACGCCGCACGTGAGATCCGTGCCCGCGGCATCAACCCGGAGGACATCGTCGATATTGAGCTGGGCGTTCCGGCCCCGGTCCTGCGCACCATCGCCGAACCGGCAGAGTCCAAGGCCAAACCCGAATCCGGGTACCACGCAGCCTTCTCCGGACCGTTCACGGTGGCCCGGGCACTCCTCGGGGGTTCCGGCCTTGGGGTGGGCCACCACGACTTCACCGATGCCATGGCAAAGGACCCGGAAACGCTGCGGCTGGCCGCACTCGTCCGGTGCTCTGCCGATGAGCGCAGCGGCAAGATCTACCCGCACCAGTTTCCGGCCGTGCTGCGCGTCAACACCAGGGACGGGGAATGGCACGAGGCGCGGGTGGAGTTCAACCGCGGCGGCCCGGGGAACCCCCTGAGCGACGAGGAACTGGCTGAAAAGTTCCGCCTCAACGTCGGCGACCGCCGCCCTGAAGAAGACGCGGACCGGGTCGCGGCGTTCGCATTGGACCTGGCGGATGCGTCCTCCGTCGCCGAGCTCATGGCCGCCGTCCGGGACTAAGCGGACGCCGGAAGACGACGGCGGAGGGCCCGCCGCCCGTGTCATCGGTTCGCCGGGAAGCTCACCGTGCTTACTATTGAGGATCCAGTTGCCCGTCAGCTGCGCTGACGAGCCGCACCATCCGAGGAGTGCCGATGTCGCAAAGCCAGGGAAGACCCGCGGAAAATCAGCCCGGGGCGGGGCGACACCACGACGTGGTGATCATCGGCGGGGGCAACGCCGGTGTCTCACTGGCCGCGCGGCTCCTGCGCAAGGGGGTCAAGGATGTCGCCGTGGTCGAACCCGCAACCGAGCACCGCTACCAGCCGCTGTTCTCCCATATTGCCGGCGGCCGGGCGAAAGCTTCGGCCGCTGTTCGGCCGCAAGCTTCTGTTATGTCGCGAGGCGTGCGCTGGATCCAGGACCGTGCCGTGGACATCGACCCCGCTGCCAAGACGGTGAGCCTGGCCACCGGCGACGCCCTGGGCTACAACCAGTTGGTGGTCTGCCCGGGGATGCAACTGGACT
>DASSXE010000113.1:0-6087 GCA_035704125.1 Arthrobacter sp. | reverse complement strand
GTTGCGCTGACCGAGAGCGGCCACATCAGGGTCGACGGCGTCTCCCGCACCACCGCGCCGAACATCTACGCGGCCGGCGACTGCACCGGCGTCCTGGCCCTGGCCTCCGTGGCCGCCATGCAGGGCCGGATCGCCATCGCGCACTTCCTGGGCGACAGCGTCACCCCGCTGAAGCTGCACCAGGTCGCCTCGAACATCTTCACCTCGCCGGAGATCGCCAACGTGGGTGTCTCCGAGGCGGAGATCGATTCCGGGAAGTACCAGGGCGACGTCGTTAAGCTCTCGCTGCGCAGCAACGCCCGGGCCAAGATGCGCAACCACAAGGACGGGTTCGTCAAGATCTTCGCCCGCAAGGGGTCCGGCACCGTGATCGGCGGCGTCGTGGTGGGTCCGAACGCCTCCGAGCTGATCTTCGCGATCTCCCTGGCCGTGACGCAGAAACTGCACGTTGACGATGTCGCCAGCACTTTCACGGTCTACCCGTCGCTGAGCGGTTCCATCTCCGAAGCCGCCCGCCGGCTGCACGTCCACATGTAGCCTGCCCGTCCCGCGCTTCCGCGGAGACGAACGAACGCCGGTGTCCCGCGGGACACCGGCGTTCGGTTTTTAACAAGCTAATGAGGCCGCGGCCGAAACCGCATTTACATTCTGACGTTTATTGCATAAAATGTCAGAATGAGTGATCGGGCGAAGGAAATTGTCGACGCGGCCTATGCCTGCTTCACGCGGCACGGGGCCCGCCGCACGACGATGAACGACCTGGCGGAACAGGCCGGGATTTCCCGGCCCGCGCTCTACCAGTATTTCCGGAGCAAAGAGGACGTGTTCCGCTCACTGGTGGAACGCCTGCTGGCCGACGCCCTCGCCGCTTCCGAAAAGGCGGCGGCCGCCGGCACCGGACCGGAGGACCGGCTGGCCGGGATCCTGCTCGCGAAGCTGGATCTGGTGATGCGGATCTGGCGGGACAGCCCGGCGCACGCGGCCGAGCTGCTGGGAGTGGAAACCCGGCTCGCCCCGGAGGCGCTCAGCCGGTACGACGAGGCCATGCTGGGTCTGCTCACCCGGACGGTGCACGCGTCGTACCCCGACGCCGATGACCGGGACGCGGCCGAGATGCTGCTGGCCTTCACCCGCGGCCTCGAGGCCGGCGTCGCCGACCCCGAAGCGCTGCCGGACCGGCTGCGCCGTGGCGTCGGCATCTTCACCGCCGGCTTCACTGCCGTCTCTGCCCCGCACTCCAGCCACGAATCTGAACCGACAAAGGACCAACCATGACCACAGCAGTACTGATCACCGGAGCCTCCTCCGGCATTGGCAGGGCCACCGCCGAACGCCTGCTCAAGCGCCCGGAGTTCACCGTGTACGCCACCGCCCGGCGGCCCGAAGCCCTCGCCGGCCTGGCCGCCGCAGGGGCCACCGTCCTGGCCCTTGACGTCACCGACGAGGCCTCGATGGCCGCGGCCGTCCGCACCGTGGAGGACCGGCATGGCAGCGTCGGCATCCTGATCAACAACGCCGGCTACGGCGAGTACGGGACCATCGAAGAGGCCGACCTGGACGCCGTCAGGCGGCAGTTCGAGACCAATGTCTTCGGCTTCTCCCGGATGCTCCAGCTGGTCCTGCCTGCGATGCGTGCCGCCCGGTCCGGCCGGATCATCAACATCGGGTCCATGGGCGGAAGGGTCACCTTCCCGGTCGGCGGCTACTACCACGCCAGCAAGTACGCCGTGGAGGCCATCACGGACGCGCTCCGGTTCGAGACGGCGCCGTTCGGCATCAAAACGTCCCTGATCGCCCCGGGCCTGATCCGCACCGGCTTCGGCGCCACCGCCGCGCGCACCCTGGCCTCCTCCGGCCGCGAAGCGGGACCCTATGCGGCCCTGAGGGCGGCGGCCGATGAGCAGATGGCCGTCTCCTACGCCTCGCCGGTCCTCGCCGCCGAGCCCGACGCGGTCGCGGCCGCCGTCGAACACGCCGCAACGGCCAGGCGGCCCCGCACCCGCTACACGGTCACCCCGGCCGCCAAGGCCATCGTTCAGTCCCGCCGGTTCCTCGGCTCGGGCCTCTTCGACGCCTACCTCCGACTCCAGTTCAGGAGCAGCAAATGAGACCCACCGCCCACTGGCCCGCGGCCTTCGACCCAGCCACCGCACGGGTCTACGCCTACAACGAGCTCCACACCGGGCTCACCCCGGAGCAGCTCTGGCCCGCACTCGTCCAGGCAACCCAGTGGCCCGCCTGGTACCGCAACGCCAAGGACGTGGTGATCGACGGCGGGGGAGCGGAGCTGGGAGCCACTTCCCGATTCAGCTGGACGACCTTCGGCCTGCGGGTCGCCAGCACGGTGCGCGAATTCGAACCGTTCAGCCGGCTGGCCTGGGAGGGCGCAGGCCGGGGATCGACCGGCTACCACCGCTGGGACCTGCAGCGCACGGACGACGGCGGCACGCTGATCGTGACCGAGGAGGTCCAGGGCGGCATCCTCGCCACACTGCTGGGCCCCGTGGTGAAGCGCAGCGTCGAAAAGCAGCACCAGCACTGGCTGGAGGCCCTGGTCCGGACCGCCGGTTCGCAGGCGGCCCGGCCCTAGGCGCACCAGGGCCGAAAGCATCCTCTGCCCGGGGGCGCCCGCTGTTATGCTCTGCCCATGGTTGGGCTTCCCTTCGCGGGAAATGGGCTGGTGCATGCCAGCCTCGTAGGGCTGGGAATCGTCGCGGCTCTGTTGTTCTATGCCTATGAGAAGCGTCGTCGCGGCCTCTCCGACCCCCGATTGTGGCCCATTGCAGGCTTCGCCGTCGCATTCGGCGGGATCGGTTCCCGGGTGCTTACGTGGGACGTCTCCCGGCAGGTCTCCCTGGCCGACTGGTGGGGAAACGGTGACCGCAGCATTCTCGCAGGTCTAGTGGGCGCATGGTTCGGGGTCCATCTCGGCAAGCGGCTGACCGGCTACCGGGAGTCCACCGGGGATCTGCTGGCACCGGCAGTCGCTCTCGCCCTCGTCATCGGGCGGATCGGATGCCTGCTCACGGAGCTGCCCGGCACCCCGACCGGAGGAGCGTGGGGAATCGTTCTCACCCCCGCGGAGGCCGCGCTGGCAGGCGGCCCGCCGGGGGTGGGTCTCCACCCGTCCTTTGCCTACGAGATCGTCTTCCACCTGGCCGCATTCGCCGTCATGTGGCGTTTCCGGGACAGCCTGCCCCATCCCGGCGACCTCTTTATCTGCTACGTGACCGCGTACGCCTTGTTCAGGTTCGGCGTGGAGTTTGTCCGCGGCAACAGCATCCTCTGGCTCGGGATGAGCCGGCCCCAATGGTTCCTGCTCGCCGTGGTGCCCCTGCTGGGCTGGCGGATCCGGCGCGTGTTCGGCAAACCGCGCCACCCTGAACTGGAAGGAAGCGCAGCATGAGTGAGGACACCCCCGATCTTCCCAAGATCCCGCCCCCGCCCGGGCATCGAGCCGGGCCTTCACAGCAACCACGCGGGGGGAACCTCGCCCTCGGCGTCCTGCTGGGCACACTCGCACTGTATGCCCTCTATCTGGGCGCAACGATCTTTTCCGTCGGAGCACCATACGGATGGTCCGCCAGCATCCTGGCCGGGTGGGCCGTATTCATCCCGATCGCCCTGTATCTGGCGCTGGCCATCCTGTTCGCCGTCAGGCGCCATACGTCCCGATTCGGCGCCGGGATGCTGATCGGCCTTGGCATTTTTACGCTGCTCGGCGGCGGCCTTTGCATCGGATCCCTCGCCCAGTCGGGAGCCTGACATGAATTCCTCCTCACGGTCCACTACGCGCATGCTGCCAGGCCCCGGCCAGCCGCTGCGCGGCGACAGGATCCACCGCTACGTCACCGCCTTCTGTCCCCGATGCCACGAGACAAACCCTCCGCTCGCACAGGTGCGGCGCCTGTCCGGAGCGTTGCTGATCCGGGACGGGCGGGTGTGGCTGGAACGCGGCTGTCCTGACCACGGGCTGGTCCGCACCCTGTACGACGAATCGCCCGAAATCCTGCGCTACTTAGAGAAGTGGCAGGCGCCCACCAAGCAACACGTCCCCGACCAGGCGGACAACTTCCGTCCGGTGCCGGAGGCCTACGCCTATGGGCTTCCAGCCATGCAAACACAGCACACGTGCATCCTGCTGCAGGACATCATCGAGCACTGCAACCTGCGCTGCCCGACCTGCTTCACCGCCTCCGGCCCGCAATTACAGGGGGTCGCGCCCCTCACCGAGGTACTCGCCAACGTGGATGCGAGGCTGGCCCGCGAGAGCGGGCGTCTGGACGTCCTGATGCTCTCCGGCGGCGAACCGACGCTCTATCCCGAACTGTCCGCCCTGCTGGATGAACTCGTTGCCCGGCCTATCGTCCGGATCATGGTGAACAGCAATGGCATGCTGATCGCGACCGACGACGAATTGCTGGCCTTGCTGGCCAGGCACCGGGACCGGGTCGAGGTGTACCTGCAATACGACGGGCCATCCCGGGACGCATCGCTGCATCACCGCGGCGGCGACCTGACCCGCTTCAAGGACGCGGCCATCGCCCGGCTGTCCGAGGCAGGGATTTTCACCACCCTCACCATGACCGCGACGCTGGGCATCAACGACGGCGATGTCGGTGCCGTCGTGATGAGGGCCCTGGAAACCCCGTACGTCGGCGGCGTCGCACTGCAGCCGGTGTTCGGATCCGGCCGGGGGCACGGCATCGATTCGATGGACCGGCTCACCCACACGGGGGTGCTCGAGAGGTTGGCTGAGCAGACCGGCGGGGTGGTGTCCTGGCATGACCTCACGGCCCTGCCGTGCTCGCACCCGCACTGCGCGTCGGTGGGGTACATGCTGAAGGACGACGCCGGCGTCTGGCGGTCGCTGACCGCGCTGATCGGGCACGACCAGTTGCTGGCCTGGTTAGAGCTCAATCCGGACAGCCTCGCCAACCGGATCGCTGACAGCGCGATACCGCTGGAATTGCGCAGCCTCATGAAGTCTTCCCTGCTTGACCTCCTGAGCGAGCAGTCCTCCCTGTCCCATCCGCGCACGGCGGACCTCTGGAAGAACATCTGCACCCAGTGCGACCTTGGCATCGGCACACTCACCACGCTGGCGGCGGGCAAGCTTCCGGGCCAGCAGGAGCGGCTTCGCCGGCTTCTCGCCGAACGGGTCACCCGCATCATGGTCAAACCGTTTATGGATATTTCGACCATGATCGAGGAACGGCTCACCCAATGCTGCGTCCACGTGGGAACCAAGAGCGACGCCGGAGACCACCAGTGCGCGCCGTTCTGCGCGGTCCAGGCGTGGCCGGCCCTGGCGCGGCAACGGATAAGCACTGCCACCGGCGCCCGGCTGCTTCCGGTGCGTCAGGCCTAAGGAGGAACGATGAGCTCTGCGTCGGACGCGCGGCGGATCGCCTCTGGCCCGCTGCCCTCACAACTCTTGGGCCGGCCGCATAGTGCCCTGCCCGGCGGCCAGAATGCTGCGCCGCCGGAGCCAGGACCGGATCCCCATGCGGGTGCCCCCGTTGACCCGCTGCGGCTATGCATCTTCGCCACCATCGCACTGCTTGGCTGGCTGGCCGGTCCGGTGGCATTGGCATTGTTCGCCGCCATCGGGTTCATTGGCTACTGGAAAGCGCGGCGGCAAGGGCTCAAAAAGTCCAAGTGCTACCTCCGGGACACCCGGCTTGTGCTGGGCTACCTGGGAATCCTCCTGGCCGCCGGCGTCTGGGGGAGCTACGCGCTGGCAGGACGGCTCGTAGGCTCCTGAAAGAGCTTCCTGACCCGGTCCTAGAACGGATACGGCGCGATGTCCGGGCGCATGGTGAGCCACTGGATTTCGGTGAAGGACTCCATGTTGGCGTGATGGCCGCCGATCCGTGAGCCGTTGCCGGAGTTCTTCGTCCCGCCGAACGGCGAGTTGGCCTCATCGGAGACGGTCTGTTCGTTGATGTGCACCTTTCCGGAGTCCAACCGGTCGGCGATGGTCATCGCCAGGCCCACGTCGCCCAGGATGCCGATGGAGAGCCCGTACTCGTTGTCGTTGGCCAGGGCCACGGCCTCATCCACCGTGGCGAACTTCATCACCGG
>DASSXE010000501.1:0-3017 GCA_035704125.1 Arthrobacter sp. | reverse complement strand
CGCGGCGATGGCGGCGTCGACCTGCCCCTGGGAGTGGGTGGACATGCCGATCACGGTGTCCTTGCCGAGGAAGTCACGGGCCGCGCCGAACGGAATGTCCTTCTGGCCGATGTGGAAGACCGGTGCGCCGGCCAGCGAGGCAAGATCAGCGCGGTCGTTGACCGCCCAGAGACGGCCGTGCCGCCCCGCCACCGAATGCAGCACCTCCAGCAGCTCCAGTTCCTCCGCCGCTTCCAGTGATTTGTCCCGCAGCTGGATGATGTCAACGCCGCCGGAGAAGGCGGCGTCAATGAAGTCCGCGAAGTCGCCGCGGTCCTTGCGGGCGTCGGTGCAGAGGTACAAACGGGCAGTGGTGTGAACGTCCTGGCTCATGCCCCAAGCGTAGTTCCTCTAAACTGGGCGCATACCGCGGGAGCCCCGCACGCCGTCGACGGCGCCGGGCTGAGAGGGCGTCAGAGCCGACCGCTTGACCTGATCCGGCTAGTACCGGCGTAGGGAAGGAAACCATGAACGCACCCGCCGCCTCCGAGGCACCCTCCCGCCACGTCGACGTCGCCGTCGTTGGCGGCGGCGTCATCGGCCACGGCATCGCCTGGGAACTGCGCCGGTCGGGCCGGACCGTGGCGCTGGTCGACGATGCCCCCGGCGGCGGCGCCAGCTGGGCTGCCGCCGGCATGCTGGCCCCGGTCAGCGAACTGCACTACCAGGAGGAAGAACTCCTGGCCCTGATGCTGGAATCCTCCCGGCTCTGGCCCGGCTTCGCCGCCGGGTTGGATGACGCGGGCCCCGGCGCCACCCCCGCCGACGCCGGCACCGGCTACCTGACGACGACGACCCTCGCGGTGGGCGCGGACGCCGCCGACCGCCGGGCGCTCGCGGACCTGCGCACCGTGCAGCTGGCCTCCGGCCTGGCCGTGGAACCGCTCACCGTCCGTGAAGCACGCAGCCGCGAGCCGCTGCTGAGCCCGGCGATATCCTGCGCCTTCGACATCCCCGCCGACCACCAGGTGGACCCCCGGCTGCTGCTCGCCCGGATCGGGTCCCTGCTGGCCGCCGACCCCGGGTTCACGGCGGTGCGGCGCCGGGCGGGGGGACTGCTCCGGGAGGGCGGCCGGACCGCCGGGGTCAGCCTCACCGGCGGCGGGGAGATCCGCGCGGAAGAGACGGTCATAGCCAACGGGCTGGGCGCCGCCGCCCTGTCCGGCCTGCCGGCGGGACTGGTCCTGCCGCTGCGGCCGGTCTATGGCGACATCCTCCGGCTCCGCGTGCCGCCCCGGCTGCGGCCGCTGCTGCGCTCCACCGTCCGCGGCCTGGTCCGTGGAGTTCCGGTCTATATCGTGCCGCGTGGAGACGGCACGGTGGTGATCGGGGCAACCCAGCGCGAGGATGCGCCCACCGGGGAGACGGCAGTTTCCGCGGGCGGGGTGTATCAGCTGCTGCGTGATGCCCAACAGCTGCTCCCGGCCGTGGCCGAGCTGGAGCTAATGGAAGCCACGGCCCGGGCCCGCCCCGGCACCCCGGACAACGCCCCGCTGCTGGGCAGGGTGGGCGGCGGCGGACGCGGGCCGGAGGTGCCGGGGCTGATCGTTGCCACCGGCTTCTTCCGGCACGGGGTCCTGCTCACCCCCGCCGCGGCCGCCATCTGCCGGCAACTGCTGGACGGGGCGCCGGACCCGCGCTGGGCCGGATTCCGGCCGGACCGTTTCGACGGCCAGCCGGCAGCCCGCAATAAACCAGCCCCCAATGAACCAGCCATGCCCGCAGAACCAGCCACCGACAGGGAACCAGCATGAACATCACACTCAATGGCGCACAGCACGCGCTCGCGGACGGCGCCACGGTCGGCGCCCTGGTCAGCGGCGTCACCGGACGGACCCTGGCCGCCAATGGCCAGGCAACCGATGGCCGCAAACTCGGCGTCGCCGTCGCACGCAACGCCGAGGTGGTGCCGCGCAGCCAGTGGCACGCCACGGCGCTCGCCGAGGGCGACGACGTCGAACTCGTCACGGCAGTTCAGGGAGGATGAACCACATGAGCGAAACAGAAGCCGAAACGGGCCCGGCCCGGACAACGAACGGCGGCCCGGCGCTGCCGGAGCGCCGCGACCCGGTGACCTTCGACGGCGTGGAACTGGGCTCCCGGCTGATCATGGGTACGGGCGGGGCGCCCAGCCTGGACGGCCTCGGCGCCGCCCTGGCCGCGTCCGGAACCGAACTGACCACCGTGGCGATGCGCCGGTACTCGCCGGCCGAGAGCGGCTCGCTGTTCCAGCTGCTGGCCGACCACAACATCCGGGTGCTGCCCAACACGGCCGGCTGCTTCACCGCCCGCGATGCCGTGCTGACCGCCGAACTGGCCCGGGAAGCGCTGGAGACGGACTGGGTCAAGCTCGAGGTGATCGCGGACGAACAGACCCTGCTCCCGGACGCCCTGGAGCTCGCCGACGCCACCGAGCAGCTGGTGGGCCGCGGTTTCAAGGTCTTCGCCTATACCAACGACGATCCGGTGCTCGCGCTGCGGCTGGAAAACCTCGGCGCCACCGCCGTGATGCCGCTGGGCGCGCCGATCGGCACCGGCCTGGGCATCCTGAACCCGCACAATATCGAGCTGATTGTCTCCCGCGCCTCCGTTCCGGTGGTGCTCGACGCCGGTATCGGCACGGCCTCCGACGCGGCGCTCGCGATGGAACTGGGCTGTGACGCGGTGCTGCTGGCCACCGCCGTGACCCGGGCCCAGAACCCGACGATGATGGGCGAGGCGTTCAGGCACGCGGTTGCTGCCGGGCGGCTGGCGCGGCTGGCAGGCCGGATCCCGCGCCGGGAACACGCACTCGCCTCCTCCGGCATGGAAGGCCGGGCGGAGTTTCTGTAGGTGCGGGTGGGGCATGGGTGGAGGGCGGGGTTTGTTACGGGTTGGTAACGGAACGGGAGTGACCCATCCTGGGGGCGGGGTCCTTCCGAAGTACTCCTGACAGACCAAGCCGGTCCCGGCGGGATTGACCAGGCCGTGAAAGTTCG
>DASSXE010000424.1:0-2827 GCA_035704125.1 Arthrobacter sp. | reverse complement strand
GTCCTTCGGGTGCACGTAGTAGGGCTGCTTGGCGCGCCCCTCGCCCTTCCACTCGTAATAGCCGTCGGCCGGGACGGCGCAGCGCCGGGTCCGGGTGGCCTTCCGGAACGCGGGCTTCTCCAGCACGCTCTCGCTGCGGGCATTGATCATCCGGGAACCGATGCCAGGGTCTTTCGCCCAGGACGGCACCAGCCCCCAGCGCGCAATGTGCAGCTGGCGCACGGGCTGGTCCGATGCCGAGCCCTCAACGTAGCGCTCCAGGAGGATCGGGACATCCGCCGTGGGGGCAACGTTCCACGACGGCGTCACCACCACCTCCTCCTCCAGTTCGGCGTCGAACTGTGCAAGCAGGTCCCCGACCGCCCGGGCCATCACATAGCGTCCACACATGTTCCCAGCATGCCACCGGGGCGGCCCGGGTGGACAGGCCGGGCCCCGGGCCTGCGGGAATAGGCCCCCGCGGGTTACGGTTATTGACAGTGACATCCGCCTGCCCGTCCCGGTAAGCACCGACAACCCACCTGAGGAGAACTTCGTGGACTTCACCCCCGAATCCGGCACCATCACCATGTTTTCAACCACCTGGTGCGGCTACTGCAACCGGTTGAAGAAGCAGCTGGACGCCCAGGGCATCGGGTACACCGAGATCAACATCGAGGAAGTCGAAGGCACCGCCGACCTGGTCGAGCAGCTCAACGGAGGCAACCGCACCGTTCCCACCGTGCTGTTCCCCGACGGCACCGCGGCCACCAACCCCTCCGCCGCGGAGGTCAAGAGCCGCCTCGCGGCCTAAGGCCCCACCAGCAGGACAGACCACACCATCAGCTACGGCGCGGACTCCCGGACCATCCAGGGGCCCGCGCCGCGCCGTTTCCGCCCCGCAGTGCGCGGGAACGGCATCGAAAGGAGCTTTCATCATGGTCCACAAAGTCCAGGGCGCCGTCGTCCGGTCAAAGAACGCCCCCGTCACCCTTGAGACCATCCTGGTGCCCGATCCCGGCCCCGGCGAGGCCCTGGTCGACATCCTCACCTGCGGCGTCTGCCACACCGACCTGCACTACAAGCAGGGCGCCATCAACGACGATTTCCCGTTCCTGCTGGGCCACGAAGCCACCGGTGTCGTCAGCGCCGTCGGCCCCGACGTCACCGAGGTGGCCCCGGGCGACCGCGTGGTGCTGAACTGGCGCGCCGTCTGCGGCGAGTGCCGGGCCTGCCGCCGCGGTGAACCGCAGTACTGCTTCAACACCCACAACGCCACGCAGAAGATGACCCTCGAGGACGGCACCGAGCTCACCGCCGCCCTGGGCATCGGCGCATTCGCCGAGAAGACCCTCGTCGCCGCCGGCCAATGCACCAAGGTTGACCCCGAGGCCGACCCGGCCGCCATCGGCCTGCTTGGCTGCGGCGTCATGGCCGGCATCGGCGCCGCGATCAACACCGGCAATGTCCAGCGCGGCGATACCGTCGCCGTGATCGGCTGCGGCGGCGTCGGCGTCGCTGCCGTCGCCGGTGCCGCGCTCGCGGGCGCCACCACCGTGATCGCGGTGGACATCGACGCCAAGAAGCTCGAACGCGCCAAGGACCTGGGCGCCACCCACACCGTGGACTCCTCCGCTGGTGACCCGGTCGAGGCAATCCGCGAACTGACCGGCGGCTTCGGCGCCGACGTCGTGATCGACGCCGTGGGCCGTCCGGAAACCTACAAGCAGGCCTTCTACGCCCGCGATCTTGCCGGCACCGTGGTCCTGGTGGGCGTTCCCAGCCCGGAAATGACCCTGGAGCTGCCGCTGCTGGACGTGTTCGGCCGCGGCGGCTCGCTGAAATCCTCCTGGTACGGGGACTGCCTGCCGTCCCGGGACTTCCCGATGCTGATAGACCTCTACCGGCAGGGCCGGCTGGACCTGGACGCCTTCGTCACGGAACGGATCACCATCGACCAGATCGAAGCAGCCTTCGAGAAGATGCACGGCGGCGCCGTCCTGCGCTCGGTGGTGGAGCTGTGAGCGCCGGGGCCGGAGACGGCCTGCGGATTGAGCAGCTGGTCACGTCGGGAACGTTTTCGCTCGACGGCGGGACCTGGGATGTCGACAACAACGTCTGGATCGTCGGTGATGACCGGGAGTGCGTGGTGATCGATCCGGCGCATGACGCCGCAGCCATCGCGGCCGCCGTCTCCGGGCGGACGGTGAAGGCCATCCTGCTCACCCACGGCCACGACGACCACATCGCCGCGGTGGGCAGCTTCCGGGACCTGGTTGGCGCCCCGGTTCACCTGAACCGGAACGACTGGATGCTCTGGGACCGGGTGTTTCCGGGCACCGAGCCGGACTCGGGCATCGAGGACGGTGACACCTTCGACGTCGCCGGCGCCCGGCTGGTGGCGCTGCACACGCCGGGGCACTCCCCCGGGTCCGTCAGCTTCTACCTGGAAAGCGAAGGCACCGTCTTCACCGGCGACACCCTGTTTCAGGGCGGCCCCGGCGCCACCGGGCGGTCTTTCAGCGACTTTCCCACCATCATCGAATCGATCAAGACCCGGCTGCTGACACTGCCGGCGGACACGGTGGTGCGTACCGGCCACGGCGGCTCGACGTCGGTGGGCGCAGAGGCCCCGCAGCTGCAGGACTGGATCGACCGGGGCCACTGACCCGGAGGACCCGGTTAGGATGTGGCGTTATGAGCCAGATCCCCAGCACGGACCCCGGTATCTTCACCGCGGACCTCCGGACACAGTTCGATGCCTTCCTCGACGAGCACCGGGCCGCCCTGCACGACTGCCTCGACGGGCTGAGCGAGCAGGAGGCCCGGGCCTCGCTGGTCCCTT
The DNA here is from genome assembly GCA_035704125.1 of Arthrobacter sp. Taxonomy (GTDB): domain Bacteria; phylum Actinomycetota; class Actinomycetes; order Actinomycetales; family Micrococcaceae; genus Arthrobacter. The sequence continues at coordinate 3 of DASSXE010000424.1, read as the reverse complement.
CGC
>DASSXE010000415.1:0-5964 GCA_035704125.1 Arthrobacter sp. | reverse complement strand
CGGCACGGTCCGGGATGCGCTCCGCCGCTACAAGGACCTGGGCCGCGACGACATCACCGCGCTCAGCTCTGAGCTGTGGGCGGCGCCGGTCTACGAACGCCGCCTCGCCGCCGTCGTGGTCCTGCAATCGAGCCTCGGGGTACTCGACAACTCGGACTTGACCCGGATCGAGGGCTTCCTGCGCGGCGCGCGTGTCGCAGAGCTCGGGGATCCGCTGGCGGTCGATGTCGTCGGCCCGCTGATCGGCCGGCTGGACGGGTCCGGCCGGTCCCGTGCCGGCGTGGTCCTGGAGCGGTGGTTGCAGGACGCCGACCCCTGGCTGCGGCGCGCGGCCTTGCTGGCCTCGCTGCACGAACTGAAGACGGGCAGGGGCGACTGGGATGCCTTCCGAAGGCGGGCGGCGAGCGCCGCGTGGGACCCCGACGGCGTGGTCCGCGCCGCGGTCCACCGGGTCGAGCGGGAGGTCGGCAAAGCCCGCCCCGACCTGATCGTCGGCTGAACTGAAGTCCGGGGCGAGGCGGCCCTGGTGAGCTACGGGCGCGGCCGGCGCTCCACCACGGCGTAGGCCTTCCCATCCAGGAATTCCCAGTCGGTCACCACCATGAAGCCGAGGGCATCGACGCGGTCGTTCAGGACGTGCAGGTCGAAACCGCCGTCCCGCGGTTCGGCGTCCCAGGTGGCGACGTGGATTTCCTTGCCCTCGAGGATCAGCAGCTCCGTGTTGACGTCGAAGTCCTCCTGGGGCTGATCGCTCAGCTGGCAGATGGCGACACAATGGGTGTTCATCTCGGGCCTCCGCTCGGGGGTACGCTGGTGGGCCCATCCTAGCCGTGCACCGGCACCGGCGTCGTTACCTGAATGTGACATTAGCGGCCTGGGCCGTTACCGTGGAGGAGTGCCTGTTGGTTTCCGATACAGGCGCTCCCGGGCCGATTGCCTAACTCTGCCACGGCCCCGGGACACCTCGCGACCTTCTGGCAGAGACGGGGAAACCATTTGTGACCTGCAGTTGTTGCAGGTCTTGGGGTGAAGCCGCGCAGCGTCCGTTTCGACGGGCCCGCGGCCGGGTGCCTCCCATCCGAATCCGACAGCTCACCTCGCAGGCATTGGGAGAGGCTACCACCATGTCTTCAAGCTCTACTGCCGCGCGCCACCGCACCAACGCAGCGTCCGGGCGGGCCTCGGCCTTCGCCGCCACGTCCGGCACCGTCGGCCGCCAGGCCGCCGTCATCCTGGCCGCTTCCGGCCTCGTCCTCACCAGCGGCATGGCCGCCAACGCGGCCAGCGGACCGGTCGAGCGCGAGTCGGCACCCGCCTCGCACGCCGACGTCGCCGGCAAGATTGCCGCCCCGGTGACTGCCGACTCTGCCGTGCAGATCTCCTTCGACCGCCCCGCCGTGGCCACCACCCCGGCGCCCGTGGTCGAGCAGCCCAAGCCGGTCGTGGCCCCTGCCGTTCCGGCAGCGGCCAAGGCTCCTGCCGTCCAGGCCCCCGCCGCTCCCGCGGTGGCTAAGGTGACCGTGCAGGCTGCGGCAGCCGCCCCCGCTGCCGCCGCGCCGGCCGCCGGTGGCGTCAACGCCGCCATGTTGTCGGCCGCCTACAGCCAGATCGGCATCACCCAGGACTGCACTGCCATGGTGGAAAAGGCCCTCGGAGCCGCGGGCATCCCCGTCGGCGACCTCGGCCCCCAGCAGTTCCTGAACTACGGCAAGGTCGTCTCCGACCCGCAGCCCGGGGACATGATTGTCCAGTCGGGCCACGTCGCGATCTACGCCGGCAACGGCCAGGCCATCAGCGGCGGCATGAACGGCTCGAACCAGACGATCGTCCACCCGCTGTCCTGGCTGACCGCCACCGGCAGCGTGACGTTCGTCCGCGCCGGAGCGTAGCCGCAGCGCATTCCAGCGAACGGCCGGTGGCCGGCTGTCCCTAGGTGTCATGCCCGGGCAGCCGGCCACCGGCCTTTGTCGTTGCCGCATACCGCAGCAGCACGACGCCGTTGCCAAAGGTCTTCGTCTCCACGAGTGCCAGCGGCGTCTGCCCGTCCGACGGCTTGAAAAGCGGAATTCCGCGCCCCAGCAGCACCGGGTGGACGTAGACCCGGTATTCGTCGATCAGGCCGAGCCGGCGGAAGGAATCGGCGAGGTCCGCGCCGCCCAGGGCCAGGTCACCCCCCGGCTGGGACTTCAGCGCCATCACCTCGGCGCCGACGACGTCGCGTACCACCGTGGTATTCCAGTCCGCCCGATCCAGGGTCCGGGAGTAGACGATCTTGGGCATTTCGCGCCAGATCCGGGCGAACTCGGCCACGGCAGGCGGGCTCGCCGGGTCCTGGTCCGCCGTCGGCCAGAAGCCGGCCATCAGCTCATACGTGACCCGGCCATCGAGGAAGGCACCCATGGTGCGGAGTTGGTCGTTGAAGTGGGCGTGCAGTTCCTCGTCCACCTGGTGCCAGCCGATGTCCCCGTGGAGGCCCTCCATGAACCCGTCCAGGGAGACTTGGAAGGCGAGAATGATCTTCCGCATGGGCCAGAGCCTACTCCCGGTCTTCCCGATCCACCGTGCCTAGAAGCCGGAGGAGCTTCCTGACCCGGAAAAGCTGCCCCCGCCGCCGCCGTATCCGGTGGTGCCGCCCCGGGCCGAACTGACACTGGTGACACCGGTGGAGAAGCCGTTCGTGAACGACGGAACCGAGAAAAAGTAGTACGAGGGATACACCGTCCCGAGGATGCTGGGCTCGTAGCTGGGCCGTCTCTTCTTCCCGCCGCCGGACTGGGCCCGCTCCATCTCTTCGCGCATCAGCCTGGCCTCGCGGTCGGTGCGGGCGAACCCGCTGATGACTGTGTCCGCATGCTGTTTGAGGAGATCGGAGATCTCGGTCCGGGCGTCGCGCAGCCGGTCGAGCGCGGTTTCCGGGCTGATGGTGCTGTCGGAGAGCTCCGCGGTCCAGCGTTCCAGGTCCCCCTGGCTGCGGTCGCGGAAGGACCGCAGGGCCGCCGCGGTCGCGGAATCACCGGCGCCGTGGCTCTTACGGAGGATGCCCTCGATGCCGCCAAGGTCGGCGCGGAACGGTGCCAGCTGGCGGTCCCAGGCGGTCGGCCAGAGCGAGCCGCGGTTGAGCAGGGCATTGGTATCCGCGATGACGTCATCAAGGGCGTCGAGCTCGGCGGCCGCGTCGGCATACTGCCGGGCCAGCCGGAGGCTCGACCGGCGGCCCAGCTGACGCCGCGACAGGGCGTGCACCTGGTTGGAGAGCCCGGTGGCGGCGGCGTACCGGCTCTGGAAGGTGCGGTGCTTCTCCAGCACGGTGCTGCCGTACCGGGAGGACTCCGGGATGGTGCCGGCGTTGAGTTCGGTGACCGGCAGGTCCATGCTGACCTGGGTGTAATCTGCGTCGCCGCGGGCGATTTCCCGGCGGCAGCCTGCCCTGGTCCGCCAGCGCACCAGCACCCAGGCGGCGGCCCCGGCCGCCGCGGCCGCCGCGGCGCTCCACACCGTGATCAGGAACGCCGTCGACCGGTACCAGGGCTGGTTGATCAGCTCGGCCCCACGCCGGATTCCGGCGATGGTTCCCTCGGTCCACTGGGCCTCGCGGAGCAGGTCCTTGGCGGCATTCTGGATGTCATCGCGCTGCCCCGGGGAGACTTTCCGGTCTTCGCCAAAATAGGTCCCGACATGCCGCCCGACGGGGTCCAGAGCGAAGACGAAGAGGCCGTCCGCCCATTTCTGGCCATCGGGGCTGATCCAGTCCGGGTGCTCGGCCCGGGCAAAGCGGAGCACCTCGTCGTTGAGGTTGTCCGCCGCCGTGCCGTTGTAGGTGTAGACCGCGACCTTGGTGGGTTGGTAGAAATCGATCGCGCGAATGGCCGGAAGCAGGGTATTGGGGTCCAGAACGCCCGCCCGGTCCTCCACCACGACGCCGGTCGGAGCAACGGCGAGCGCGGCCGTGGCGCCGCCCACAAGAAGGCCGGCGGTACCGGCGAGCAGCGCCGGCAGCACCAGAAGCGCCGCCAGCCAGGTCCGGATGATCTTCCGCATGGTCCCGTTCGTCCGAAGGTAGCGTGTGCTGCCAGCCTCGCCGACGTCGTGGGAGGCTGAAAGGGCCGAAAGACACCATGACGGGCCCGCATGGCCACCCCATACTTGGCGGCATGGGCCAAGAACCGCAGCAGCCGGACCGGGTACTGCTCGGCATCGTGGCTGCCGTCGTCGTGCTGGTAGCCGTGGCCCTGGCCGTGGTGTTCCTGCGCGGCGAGCCGCAAGCGCTGGACGCGTCCTCGCCCGCCGGGGTGGTGCAGCGCTACAGCAGGGCCGTGGTGGACGGTGACCCCGCGACGGCCGAGACCTACCTGAGCCCGGCGGCCCGCGCCCGCTGCACCGGGTTCTACGGCACCGCCCAGGCCAGCAGGGTGGTCCTGATCGGCAGCACCGAACGCGCCGACACCGCCACGGTGCGGGTCTCGATCGTCCATACCGCGCCAGAGGGGCCGTTTGGTCCCTCCGAGTACGCCGAAGAGGGCGTGATCGTCCTGGTGAAGTCCGGCGACAGCTGGCTGATCGACGACCTGCCCTACAGCCTCCAGACCTGTACCAGTGGGACGCTGAAGAAATGACGGCCGTTCGGGATCACCCGGCGCCCGGCGCGTCGGCCCAGGCGAAGGTCCGGCGCCTGGTGGTCTTTGTCCTGCTTTCCGCGCTGGTGGTGATCGCCGCCAGCGGGGCCAGCGGCCTGCTCGAACGGCTGCTGGGCGCCGGCCAGGTGCTGGCTGGGCAAGGGGTCGCCGGACTGGCGCTGTCTTTGGCGTTCGCGCTGGTGGGCGGCCCGCTGGCGGCGCTGCTCTGGTGGCTGGTGTGGCGGCGGCTGGACCAGGAAGCGGAACGTGCCGCGCCCTCATGGGGACTCTACGTCGCCGCCCTGTATACGGTCTCCCTGGTGGTATCCGCCACCTCGCTGCTGGCCATGGCTGCCTCCTTCATCACCGAGGCCGAGCCGCAGTGGCGCCCGCCGCTGTCCGTGGGCCTGGTGTGGGCGCTGGCCTGGGTGTGGCACCGGTGGATGTGGCGGCATCCGGATAGGGGACCGCGGGCACTCGCGGGGGTGCCGGCCGTGATCGGCGCCTATTTCGGCCTGGCCCTGGGAACCGGCGGCGCCGTGCTCGCCCTCAGCGGGCTGTTCGACGTCGCCCTCCGCGGCTCGATGGAACTGACGCCGGCCACCAACCCGTGGTGGCGGCCGGTGCTCGGGGACGCCGTCTGGGCCGCCGGGGGCGCGTCGGTGTGGTGGTGGCACTGGCTGCGCGGCGAAGCGCGGAGTCTGCGCGGCGGCTTCGCCGATGTGGGTCTGCTGCTGGCGGGGGTGCTGGCCGCCGGTCTGCTGGCGCTTGCCGGCGCGGGGACGGTGCTGTTTGTGCTGCTCAGGCTGGTCTTTGACCGCTCGGACCCGCTGCCGATGCTGCTGGAGCCGCTCGGGACGGCGCTTGCCGCGGCCGCCGTCGGGTCCCTGGTCTGGCGTTATTACCGGACCGCGGCGCGCGGCCGGTCGGAGCGTGTCCGCCAGGCCGGAATGCTGGTGACATCCGGAGTGGCGCTCACCGCGGCGGCGTCCGGGATTGGCGTCGTGCTCAATGCGGCACTCTCCATCGCGGTGTCCCCGCTGGCGGTCTCTCCGGTCTCCGGGGGCGGCGCCAGGACCCTGCTGTTGGGCGGAATCAGTTCCCTGGCTGTGGGCGGTTGTGTCTGGTGGCTTGCGTGGCGGCCCCCCGAACAGCACCGGAAGGATGCCGCCGCCACGGGGCGGCGCGTCTATCTCATCACCGTCTTCGGCCTCAGCGCCGCGGTGGCCCTGGTGGCGCTGCTGGTGATCGGGTACCGATTGTTCGAATACGTCCTCGCCGAGGTGACCGGCGGCAGCCTGGTGGACCGGATCCGCGCCCCGCTGGGCCTGCTGGTGGCCGCCGGACTGGC
>DASSXE010000371.1:0-2997 GCA_035704125.1 Arthrobacter sp. | reverse complement strand
GGCCTCGGACACGGCCCGCTGGCGGTCCGTGTTGGCCCGCTCGGCGTCGGACTTGCGCGATTCTGCCGTCTGGGCGGCGTCGCTGGCGGCACGGTCGGCCTCCGTGGCTGCCGCCTTGGCGGAGGTTGCGGCGGCCGCGGCGGTCTCGGCGGTTTGGAAGGCGCGGGTGCGGCTGGCGGCCACGGATTCGAGGGTGGCTGCCTGCTGCAGCGTCTCTCCATTGCCGCCGACCAGGCTGCCGAGGCCCGGAGTCATGCCGCCATTGCGGTAGAGATCGCCGGCGAGCTGGCCGATCACCTTGCGCGCCTTGGCCTGTTCGGCCTCCGCGGCAGCAGCCTTGGCTGCCGCCAGCGTGGCGGCGTCGCGGCGGATCTGCAGCTCAACCAGGGCGTCGGTGTAGGCGTTGTTGGCAGCGAGCGAGGCGGCCATCCCGGCGTCCCGGGCCACGGCGGCGTCGGCCAGGATCTTATCGATCCGGTCCACCTCGCCGGCGGCCGCAGTGGCGTCGGACTTGGCGGCAGCGATTTCTTCGGGGGACGGCAGTTCCGGCGACGCGGGAATCCGCTGGGCCAGGACCGGCAAGGCCGGTGCCGCTTGGGCCGGAAGTGCCAGGGTGCCCAGCAGGACGACGGCGGTGCACAGGGCGGCGGCCCTGCCGCCGGTTCCGGACCAACTCATGGAAAAACCTCGCTGCAGTCAGGCTGGTGCGAGCGAGGTTGGAAAATGTGGCGTCAAAAAGTGCCCCCTCTGCGGATCGCCCAGCAGGCATGAGGTTACGTGCCAAAAACCACTTTGGCAACAAAGGTCACACGAATAACATAAACAACACGCGTGTCATTTGTAACTAGCAGGACGGGCGTGTCGCGCGGATTTTGGTTCGTTTTTCGCGGCCGGAGCCGCTGCCGAGGATGCCGCTGGTGGTGCCACCGTGGATGCCGCCAGGGCGGGCACGGAGCGCACCGGGGCCGGGCGGCAGGTCGGGCGTCCGGCTAGCCCCAGCCGAGCTCATGCAGCCGGTCGTCGCCGATGCCGAAATGGTGCGCGATCTCGTGGACCACGGTGATCGTGACTTCCTGGACCACCTCCTCGCGGGACGAGCAGAGCGCCAGGATGGGGTCGCGGAAGATGGTGATGCGGTCCGGCAGTGAACCGGCATCCCACCACGAGTCCCGCTCGGTCAGGGGAACGCCCTCGTAGAGGCCCAGGAGGATGGTGCCGGGCTCCTCGCCGGGCTGGGAAATGTAGTCGTCGTCGATGAAGACCGCCACATTGTTCATGGTCCGGGCCAGCTCCTCCGGGATCCGGTCCAGGGCGTCGGCCACCGCGGCCTCGAAGTCGTCCGCCGACATCGTAAACGGGCCGCCGTCGTCGTCGTTTCCGGCCGGCACGATCGGCAGTCCGGGAGGCAGGGAGGCTGGCATGGGCCGAGCTCTATGCCGCGCGGCGGCGGGAACGGCGGCGGGTCAGTGCCACGCCGGCAAGGCAGATGACGCCGCCCACCAGGCCCCACACGGTGGGGATTTCGCCCAGCACCAGCCAGGAAATCAGGATGGTGGTGCCCGGGACGAGGTAGGTGGTGGCGGCGAGCCGGCCGGCGTCGATTAGTGAGAGGGCATAGGCCCAGGTGGTGAACGCGATCGCCGTGGGGAAGATGCCGAGGTAGACCAGGCCCAGCGTCGCCGGCAACGGCGCGGCCTGCAGCTCTGTCAGCAGCTGGCCGCTGAACGGAAGGCAGCACACGGCGCCTACCAGGATCCCGAACCAGGTGGCCTGGGCGGCAGGAATCTTGCGGAGGACGGGTTTCTGGACGATGACGCTGACCGCCGCCAGGGCCGCGGCGAGCAGGCAGAGCAGCACCCCGGCCAGGTCCGCCGTCGACCGCTGCCCGGAGCCCAAGGCAATGACGGCGACGCCGCCGAAGGCCACCAGGCTGCCGATGATCAGCCAGCGCGGGAAGCCTTCCTTGAGGATGATCCCGGCCATCACCGCTACGAGGATGGGGTTGACGTTGATCAGCAGGGCCGCCGTGCCGGCGTCGAGCAGGTGTTCGGCCGCGTTGAGGGCTACGTTGTACCCGCCGAACCACATCACCCCGTAAGCCAGGATCGGCAACCACTCGCGTCCGCGGGGGAGCACGCCGGTCTTGCGGAACTGCGGCAGCACCACCAGGCCCAGCACGACGGCGGCCACGGCCAGCCGGCCCAGGGTCAGCGGGCCGGGGGAGAAGCTGGGCCCGACGGCGCGGATCCCCACGAACGCCGAGGCCCACAGCACCACGGTGACCACGACGGCGGCAATGCCGCGGCTGCTGATGGCCCGGGGGGTGCTGCCGCCCGGGGGATTGCCGGGTGCAGTGTGGTGCTGCGGGATGCTGGTGCCGTTCTCGGCGGTTGTTGCCATGCTGCCAATCTAGCGCCCGCCGGGGGATCGCGGCTGGCGGAAATCGGTCAGGTCTCATCGAGTTCCTGCCAACGCGGTGATTCAGCGGAGCACCCGGGCTGCGGCCTGAACGGCGTCGGCGACTGCGGCCAGGGCGGCAGACCCGCGCCGCCACTGCTGCCAGTAGAGGACAACGTCCACCGGGGCGCCGGGGGCGAGGAGTTCGAGGGTGCCGGTCCTGAGGTCCGCGCCGATTTCGAGGTCCGGCATCAGCCCCCAGCCCATGCCCCGGCGGATGGCGTCGCCGAACTCCTGCGCTGCCGGGACATAGTGCCGCGGCGGCGGGGGACCGGTGAACGTCATGCTGTGCAGCCAGCGGTCCTGCAGGTCGTCCTTGCGGTCGAAGGCGAGCATGGGCGCCTGGGCGAGGGACGCGTCGGTGACGCCGTGGGCAAACCAGTGTTCGCTGAAGCCCGGGGCGCACACCGGCAGGTAGCGCATGGCGCCGAGTCTGCGGGAGGAACAGCCCGGTACCGGCTGGGCCGTGGCCGTGATGGCCGCCGCCGCGGCTCCGGCCCGCAGCAGGTCCAGGGAATGCTCCTGGTCTTCGCGGATGAT
>DASSXE010000332.1:0-5508 GCA_035704125.1 Arthrobacter sp. | reverse complement strand
GAAGTGGATGCAGGAGCAGGGCGTCACCATCTGGAACGAATGGGCCGACGCGGACGGCGAGCTCGGCCCGGTCTACGGGGTGCAGTGGCGGTCCTGGCCCACACCCGACGGCGGCCACGTCGACCAGATCGCCGAGCTCGTGGAGAACCTCAAAACCAACCCGGATTCCCGCCGGCACATCGTCTCCGCGTGGAACGTCTCGGAGCTGAAGAACATGACCCTGCCGCCGTGCCACGCGTTCTTCCAGTTCTACGTCGCGGACGGCAAGCTCTCCTGCCAGCTCTACCAGCGCTCCGCAGACATGTTCCTGGGTGTCCCCTTCAACATCGCCTCCTACGCCCTGCTGACCTGCATGGTCGCACAGCAGACCGGCCTGGAACCGGGAGAGTTCGTCTGGACAGGCGGGGACGTGCACATCTACGACAACCACGTCGATCAGGTCCGCACCCAGCTGGAGCGTGAACCGTACGAGTATCCGCAGCTGAAAATCGGCCGCAAGCCTGAGTCCATCTTCGACTACACGCTCGAGGATTTTGAGGTGGTCGGCTACCAGCACCATCCCACGATCAAGGCCCCGATCGCCGTATGAACAACGAGCCCAGCAACCCCACGGATCCTGTCGACTTCACCGAGCGGCTCCGGGGCACCGTCACCGGCCTCGGCCTGGTCTGGGCCCAGACCAGCACCGGTGTGATCGGCCACGGCGGCACCATGCCCTGGCAGCTGCCCGAAGACATGCGGCACTTCAGCCGTCTCACCGCCGGCCACCCGGTGATCATGGGCCGCAAGACCTGGCAGTCCTTCCCGGACAAGTACCGGCCGCTGCCTGACCGGACGAACATCGTCATCAGCCGGCAGGAAGGCTGGGGCGGGACGCCGGAGGCTGACGGCGCCCTGGCGGTGAAGTCGCTCGACGACGCCCTGCTGGAGTCCCAATTCGCGCCCGGACCGGAGATGGTCTGGGTCATCGGCGGCGGAGAGATCTATGCCCAGTCCCTCGACCTGGCCGACGTCGCCGTCGTGACCACCATCGACTCCGCGGCCGAAGGCGACACCTTCGCCCCCGAGCTCGGTTATGAATGGCGCACAGACGCCAGTTACCCCGCCGACGGCTGGCTGACCGCGGCCAACGGGACCCGCTACCGGATCACCCTCTGGCGCCGCACGGAGGCCAAATAAATGCTCCGCAAACCCGAAACCCTCTTCGTCCTGGGCTACATGCTGCTTCCCCTGCTGGCACTGCTGTCCGCGATCGTCGGACTGACCATGATCCTGGGCGGCAGCAAGATCGCCGGTGCGATCGTGCTGGTCATTGTCACGCAGGTGTTCGCCTTCGGCGCGATGTTCGCGCTGCGCCGGCGCAAGAGCGCCCTGCTGGCGGACGACGGCGAGTAGCGGCCGCCGTCGCGCTCCGGCACCGGATGGGGAGATCACCCCATCGCGCCGCGCCAATGCGCGGGATAGATTGGGGCGGTCCGGTTCCGGCGTCCCTCGCTGAGGCGGGCCGCGGCCGATGGAATACGCGGGCGTGCGGCGGCAACACAGTAGGCTGTTGCCCGAAAGAGGGGGATCTGAATCGTGGCAGGAAACGTGTGGGGAGCGGACGTCGCCCAGCTGCGCATGCTGGCGCAGAACTTCGGGCAGACGTCGGAGACGCTGCTGCAGCAGTCGACGGCGCTGACGGCGGCGATCAACAACAACACCTCGTGGAAGGGCGCGGACAGCGCGCGCTTCACCTCGGAATGGAACGGCAGCCACCGCGCCCTGATCCAACAGACCGCCCGGGCCCTCAAGGCACAGTCCAAGCTGCTGCTGACACAGGCCGACGAGCAGGAGAAGGCCAGTAACGCCAAGGCCGGTTCAGGCGGCGGACCGCCGGGCCCCGTCGGCCACGGTTCGGGTGCCGGGGCGTGGGCCGTGGCCGGCGGAGTCCTGGCCGGCAGCGTTGCGGGCCTCAAGGGGTTCATGGGAGTCCAGAAGAACATCAAGGCCCCACTTACCCTGGCCAAGCACCTCGGGCAGTACGGCTGGGTTGTCAAGAACGAGCGGGATGCATTGTCCAAGGCCTTCTTCACCAGCGGCCGCCATCGAGTGGGTGGACCCGGATTCACCGCACGCAACCTTTTGCGCAGCGATCCGCTCAAGGATCTGCTCACGAAATCGACGGAGTCCAGTAAGACCCTCAGGCTGATTGATAAAGCCTCGGATATCGCCTCCCTCAAGGACCTCAACAAGCACGTCCCCGGGCTGTCGCGTCTGGCGCCGCTGCTTGAGGAGCGGCAGCTATTCGGGGCCAACAAGAGCTGGGACTGGCTCGGGAAATCGGGGCTGTCCCGAACTCTCGGCTGGGCCGGGGTCGGATTCAACGCCGTGGACACGGTCAAGAACTTCTCGGAAGGCAAACTCCAGGACGGCGCGGCCAGCCTGGCCAAAACGATGCTCGGCGTCGGCTGCTTCATGCCGCCCCCCGCCGGAACCATCTGCCAAGTGGCCAGCGTAGGTGTCGCCGTGTACGAGAACTGGGACACCATTACCAGCGTGGGCAAGAACGTCGGCGAAGGCATCGCCAATGCCGTCAAGGATCCCGGGAAGTTCGTCAGCGATGCAGCTGACAGGGTCAAAGATGCCGGCAAATCCGTGGCCCACTTCTTCGGCTTTTAGATTAGGAGAATTTACATGACAGTCCAGGACGAAACCGGCTACGAGCCCCGGCTCGGCGTCGATGTCATCGGCTTCGGCATTGGGGAACTCGCGTACCTGCTTGACGTTTTCGAGGGACCGGCCCGTGACCGTTCCGTCGGCGTCTTCCGGGCTGAAGAGATGGTGGACGACGTCACTCTGGCGACCGCCGGCGCCTCCTCACTGCTGGCACGGGACATGGCCACGGTCGATGAAAAGGGAGACCTCGGCGTGACGGGTGTCGCCGCCGCCGTCGCGGCTGCCTTGGGCCGGGCGACCCGCTGGACGGAGGTGTCCCTCATGGCACCTGAGTCGATGGACAACGTGCTGCTCATCGAGGCCCCCGACATCGCGCTGATGCTCCAGCCCCGGCTGCTGGGCACCTGGTTCGTGTTCGCGCAGGACCCGGCCATCACATCTGCGGAAGCGACACTGCGCTTAGTCCGGCAACACGCCCAGGACAACCCCGGAGGCTCCGCCTATTTCGTTTTCAAGACCCTCAAGGACGAAACCCACCTGCTGGTGCGCAGGGAGGGCGACTCCTGGACGACCGGCGTTCCGGACTTCGCCACTGATCAGGTCGCGGAAACCGAAGGCCTGGACGACGGAGCCCTGCTGCGGGCCATCGAGGAGTGCCGTGGCCAGGCGTAGCAGGGACGTCCCGCAGGATCCGGGATATGTTCCGCCCGGGCCTCCCGAGGCCCGGATGCGGCACCGGCTGGCAGACAACGGCGAGGTAGTCGCGTACACCGACGAAGAATACGGCGTACGCAAAGATGACGGGCTGGGCGTCATCAAGCCGGTCAACAGTGCCAACGGCATCCTCTTCCTGGCTATCCTGCTGACGATTGGAATGGGAGGGCTGGTCTATTTCGTCGTCCAGATCATCAGGCAGGACGCCTGGCACATCGCCGGCGAGGTCTGGTGGGTCTTTCCCGCCTGCATCTTCCCCTTCACCGCCGCCTGGTTCAACTACTTTAAGGAACGCAAGGCTGAGAAGCTGCGCAAGGCCCGCAACCTGCCGCGGCCGGTCGAGTAATCCCGGGCGCCGGCCGTGACGTAACCGACTGCGTCCCGGCGTCCGCGAAGTCTAAACTGGCCCAATGACTACAGCAGCTACCCCGTCCGTCGGACTGGTCGGTTGGCGTGGCATGGTCGGCTCCGTCCTGATGCAGCGAATGCAGGACGAGGGCGACTTCGCCAGCATCAATCCGGTCTTCTTCTCCACCTCCAATGCCGGAGGCGCCGCCCCGGCCGTCGCTGGCGCAACCGCGGGCGACGCCGGCAAGCTGGAGGACGCGTACGACGTCGACACCCTCGCCAAGCTGCCGATCATCGTCACCGCCCAGGGCGGGGACTACACCAAGCGGGTCCACGGCGAGCTGCGCAACCGCGGCTGGGACGGGCTCTGGATCGACGCCGCGTCCACCCTGCGGATGAGCGACGACTCAATCATCGTGCTGGACCCGATCAACCGCGACGTCATCGACGCCGGCCTCTCCGGCGGCGTGAAGGACTTCATCGGCGGCAACTGCACCGTCTCCTGCATGCTGATGGGCCTGGGCGGCCTGTTCAAGAACGGCCTGGTCGAATGGGGCACCTCCATGACCTACCAGGCCGCGTCCGGCGGCGGCGCCCGGCACATGCGCGAACTGCTCAGCCAGTTCGGCACGCTCAACGCCGAGGTCAGCAGCGAACTGGACGACCCGGCGTCGGCCATCCTTGAGATCGACCGCAAGGTCCTGGCGCACCAGCGCACGGACATCGACGCCACCCAGTTCGGCGTCCCGCTCGCCGGCTCGCTGATCCCTTGGATCGACGCGGACCTGGGCAACGGCCAGTCCAAGGAAGAGTGGAAGGCCGGGGTGGAGACCAACAAGATCCTGGGCACCTCCGGCGCGGACCGCGTGATCATGGACGGCCTGTGCGTGCGGATCGGCGCCATGCGATCACACTCGCAGGCACTGACGCTGAAGCTCCGCGAGGACCTCTCCGTGGCCGAAATCGAGAAGCTCCTCGAGGCGGACAACGAATGGGCGACCGTGGTCCCCAACACCAAGGAAGCCTCGATGGCGGACCTCACGCCGGTGGCGGCGTCCGGCACCCTCGACATCCCGGTGGGCCGGATCCGCAAGCTGGAAATGGGACCGGAATACATCAGCGCGTTCACCGTGGGTGACCAGCTTCTCTGGGGCGCCGCGGAGCCGCTGCGGCGCATGCTTAAGATCGCCACCGGCACCCTCTGATCCGCGGGCTACGGCCCCAGGAACCGCCGGTACTCCGCGGCCCGCAGCTCGAACGATCGTCGGGCGGCGGGCCGCAGTCCGTCTGCGCCGCCAAAGGGTTCGGCGACGACGGCGACGCTCCGGCCCGAACGCGCCGCCGACCAGGTGCCCAGCACCTCGCCGCCGGCCACGATCGCCTTCTTGAAGACGCCGTTTCCGCCGGGAACGATCTTGTCGGCGTGCCGCGGGTGCAGCGGAATGGACCGGTCCGTATAACCCAGGATGAACTCGTCGAATCCGGGCAGCAGCAGCACACTGCGCTGGCCGGGGACGCCGTCCTCGAGCAAAGCTGCGGTCTCCGGGGCGAGCCAGTAGCGGCGTCCCTCGAATTCCAGGGCAGCCAGAAGGTGGCTGACCTCCGCCAGGGCCGCCCGGGTCTCGGTAAGCGGAATGCCGGACCACCAGGTGAAGTCACGCTCGGTGGCAGGGCCGTGGCTGCGCAGGTAGCGCAGCAGCCACTCGGCGGTCCCCTCCTCCCGGCCCAGCTTCCGGGACGTCGTGATCCAACCATCGAAGGCGACGATGAGTTGCTGGTTGCCGGCCA
>DASSXE010000036.1:0-3377 GCA_035704125.1 Arthrobacter sp. | reverse complement strand
CCGAAGATCACCGTGTTCGCGTCGATGGCGTCCACGTAGTTCTTCTGGTTCAGCGTCTTGGGCCGGATGGTCTTGCCACGGTTGGAGAGGATGTTGGTGGTCAGCACGTCCACCGGGTTCTGCAGCGACTGGCTGCGCAGCAGGGAGACGAGCTGCTGGAGCACCGCGGGGGTGATGACGGTGCCTCGGGCCACCAGGCCGCGCACCTCGTTGAGCAGCCGCATGATGCGGGGCACGTCGGCGGACGGGCCGCTGATCGAGAGTTCATTGCCGCGCACGTGGAAGTCGACGTCCGGGAACTGGGTTTCGATGAAGCGCAGGGCTTCGTCGTGGCTGCCCAGCGACTGCACCATCTGGTCGGAGTTGTCGAAGAGGACTACCTCCGTCCGCAAGCCTGGGAGGGAGTGGGGAAATTCCCCTGCGGTGCGTTCGCCCGCGCTGATCCGGGCTTTGCCGTTGGCTGCTTCAGTCATGGTGTTGGCCCGTGGGCCTCTGGTCCCCTCCAGTTCGGAAATGGTTTGCCGCCGTCAAGGCCTTCCGACGGCGGTTTTGCCGCCGTCGACGGGGCCGGCGGGTCCCTTCATCTTACGCCAGCCCGGCACCGGGCCGCCTCGCGGCGGCGGCGACGGACGGGCGTGGAATCCGGCGTCAAACCGGCACGCTGCCGGCCCGGCGGGTGCCGGTTAGATATCAACTTCATATCGTCCTCATATCGTTCCCGTTGCAGTTCGCCCGGCAGCCCCGGTTCCCGGCCGGAGCGCAACCGCCCTGTGCAATGCTGGATTGGGCTCCACTGGGCCCTGCCCGGGACACCGGGCCACGGAGACTTGGCGGTCCGGTCACCACCGGGCAACGACGACGCAGCGAAGGGACGACAGCCATCAGCAAGGGCAGGAACACCGCGACGGCGGCCTGGCGTACGCGCCGGGGCCTGCTGCTGTTGGTGCTGCCCGCCGCAATGGTGCTCTCCGGTTGCGTGGCTACCCCGCAGCAGGCGATCACCGACGCCGGAACTCCGACCCAGACCGTGCCGGGACCCGCCGACGGCACCACCACCACCAGCGCTCCGTTGGAATCGGCGCAGGCCTCCAACAAGGCTCCGGTCTACTGGATCGGGCGGAGCAACAACAACGTTTACCTGTACCGCGAGTTCCGCGACGTGTCTGAGCAGGACAACCCCGTGACCCGCGCGCTGCGCGTGATGATGTCCGAGAAACCGCTGGACCCGGACTTCTTCACGCCGTGGCAGAACCCGCGCAAGCTGGCCACCTCGATCTCCGGCAAGAACGTCATCACCGTGGATGTCTCCTCCGACGCCTTCAACAGCAACGTCGATGCGGACATGGCCGAGCGGGCCATCCAGCAGCTCGTCTATACGGCCACCGCCGCCGCGGCCAGCGCCGGCTTGACCGACACCGGCCAGCAGATCCAGGTGGTCATCCTGGTGGACGGACACACCGACTACGTCGCCTTCAACCGGGTCCGGCTCGGCGCGCCCACCTCGCGCAGCACGGGGATGGTGGCACCGGTCTGGATCATCGATCCGCAGGAAGGCACCACGCTGGCCGATGGCGCCGTGAAGATCTCGGGCCGGAGCACGGTGCCCGGCGGGAAGCTGCGCTGGGAGATCCTCCGCGTGGACGGGACCGCCAAGACGCCGTACCAGAACGGCACCATGACAGCCTCCGCGGATGCGGCGCAGTCCGGGCTCTTCAGCTTTGCCCTGAACCTGGGCCCCGGCACCTACGAGGCGCGGGTATCCCAGGTGGACCCGGCAGGTACCGGCACGGACTTGAACGTGGACACCCGGGGATTTACGGTCCAGTAGCGGCCGGCTGATCCCGCCCCGCCTGGTCCGGGGACTACCAGCGTCCCAGGATGTCGCTGGCCAGGACGGTCGCGGCCGGCCCGGCGGTGGAGGACCGCAGCACGTGGTGGCCCAGCAGCGCGGTAACGGCGCCGGCGTCACATAACCGGGTGACCTCCCGGGGGCTGATGCCGCCCTCCGGTCCGACGATCAGCAGCACCTCGCGCGGGGAGCCTGCGTCGACGCCGTCGTCCGCTGCCTGCTGCCAGCTTTCCAGCACCTGCCGCAGTGGCCGGACAGCGTCTTCGTGCAGGATAACGGCCGTACCGGAGGAAGCCACGGCGGCGGCCACGGCGGCCTGGAGTCCGTTGCCGTCGACGGCGGCCCGGACCTCCGGGATCCAGGCACGGCGCGCCTGCTTGGCCGCCGCCGTCACGACTGACTGCCACTTGGCGTGCGCCTTCGCCGCCCGCTCGGGTTTCCAGCGGACAATGGAGCGCTCCGCCTGCCACGGGACCACGGCGTCGATTCCCAGCTCCGTGGCGGTCTCTGCCGCCAGTTCGTCCCGGTCCCCCTTGGCCAGCGCCTGCACGAGGACCAGGCCCACCGCGGGCCGGGGCTCATCGGCGACAGCGACGCAGTCGAGGGTCAGTTCCTGGGGCGCGACTGCGGTGACCGTACCGGTGATCCGCCTCCCCGCGCCGTCCGCTATGTCAACCGGCTCCCCCACCGCCAGCCGCTTAACCGTGACGGCATGGCGCGCTTCGGGACCGGCCAGGACGAAGGTCGAACCCGGACGCTGCTGGTCCAGGGTTCCGGCGGGGGTGAAGAAGACCGGGTTGCTCACCGTTACAGGTTACCGAGACGGTCCCGCAACTTGGCGAACACGCCGCCGCTGGCGGCCAGCTTGCCCTCGGTGAACTGCTCGCCGCGGAGCTTGGCCAGCTGCCGGAGCAGGTCCTCCTGGGCGGCGTCGAGCTTGGCCGGGGTGTCCACCTGCAGGTGGACCTTGAGGTCGCCGCGGCCGTACCCGCGCAGGTGGGTCACGCCGAGTCCGCGGAGGGTGAGGATCTCACCGGACTGGGTGCCGGCCTTGACGTCGATCTCCTGCTGTCCGTCAAACGTCTCCAGGGTCAGCTCGGTGCCCAGGGCGGCGGCCGTCATCGGGATGTTCAGGCTGGCGTGCAGGTCATCGCCCTCACGGACGTAGGTCGCGTCGTTGTTGACCCGGATCTCGACGTACAGGTCGCCCGCGGGACCGCCGGCCGGACCGGCTTCGCCCTGGCCGGAGAGCTGGATCCGGGTGCCGGTGGCGACGCCGGCGGGAACCTTCACGGTCAGTGAACGGCGGCTGCGGATCCGGCCCTGGCCGGCGCACTCGTTGCACGGATCCTTGATCACGGTGCCGAAGCCCTCGCAGCTGCCGCACGGGGCGGTCGTCATGACCTGGCCCAGGATGGAGCGCACGGCGCGCTGGACCTGGCCGCTGCCGCCGCAGATATCGCAGCGTTCCGGGTGGCTGCCCTCGCGGCAGCAGGAGCCCTCGCAGGTGGGGCAGGTGACGGCGGTG
>DASSXE010000244.1:0-11757 GCA_035704125.1 Arthrobacter sp. | reverse complement strand
CTGCTCTGCTCCCACCATCACCACCTGATCCACAAAGAACAATGGACCATCCAAAACCGCACCGGAATACCCTGGTTCATCCCCCCACCCCACCTCGACCCACACCAACAACCCCGCCGAAACCACTACTTCAGGTCGTGACGTAGGAGGGTGGGCGGCATGCGGGTCCAGCCTTCCTCTCGAGAGGGCAGAACCTTTTTCAAGGGTGCAGAACGAAAATCCCGTCCGGGCCGTCCGGAACCGGGCGTGCGCCGCCGCTCAGCGGCGCCAAAGGTACGGCGTCGTCGTGGTTACGCGGACGAGGCCGTAGCGTTCCAGGATCGGTCGCGAGTACTCGGTCGAATCGCTGTGGATGAGCGTCTTGCCGAGTGTCCGCGCCGCCCTGGCCCGGGCAGCGGTCACCGCCCGGTAGATCCCCCGGCCACGCCACTTCTGGAGCGTTGCGCCGCCCCAGATGCCCGCGAATTCCGTGTCCGGCACCGGCTCCAGCCGGCCGGCACTGACGATCACGCCTTGATGTTCGGCCACCCACAGCTGCATGCCGTCGTTGCGCGCCATCCGGCGCAGGATTGCCTCTGCGTGACCGTCGGAGGAGGGGTTGCCGAAGACCTCGTCCTGCATCGCGCACATGGCGCGGATGTCCTCTTCACCACTCACCTGCCGCAGGGCCACGCCCGGGGGAAGTTCGACGTCGGCATCGAGTGCACTGGCGGCACCAATCATCACGGATTCGGCCTCCTCGGCCTCGAACCCGTTCTGCAGCAGCGCCTCGTGGAGCCCGGGCGCGTGGTCGTGGCCCCGGGTCTTCCATTCGACCCGCAGGATCTCCGGATCCGAGCGGTAGAACGCGACCGCTTCAGCCACCCACCCCGCAATCGTGACCTCATCGGCTCCGGCCAAATCCTGGTACGTCACGAATCCGCGGCCGCCCGCGAATGTCACGAGCCGCAGCGGGCCCAGCCGCTCAACGTTGAC
The DNA here is from genome assembly GCA_035704125.1 of Arthrobacter sp. Lineage (GTDB taxonomy): Bacteria > Actinomycetota > Actinomycetes > Actinomycetales > Micrococcaceae > Arthrobacter. Next base: position 10,782 of record DASSXE010000244.1, on the reverse strand, counting down.
CGCACTGGGGGTCTCGGCATCGGTCCGGAGCTGCCGGTCGTACGCTGCAAGGAAATCAGAAGTCGTCATTGGGCCTTACGATACAGCGGGGAGCCGGAGAACCGGGTGCAATACTTTCAGCCATGACGGTGAGTGAGCTATGACAGTCCGCTTCGAATGCACGACCCACTCGGCCATGCCCATCCAGCAGCTATTCGACCTGGCCCGCAGCATCGACGCGCATACCGGCTCGATGGCAAAGTCCCGGGAACGCGCTGTCGCCGGAACGGTGACCGGCCTGATCGGATTGGGACAGGAGGTGACCTGGCGGGCCTGGCATTTTGGTGTCCCCCTTCGTATGACCAGCCGGGTCACGGCGATGGACGCGCCCACGTCTTTCACCGATGAACAGGTCAAGGGTCCGTTTGCGCGCTTCCGCCACGTTCACCTGTTCCGTCGGCATGGGGACGGGACGATCATGACGGACCAGATCGAGTTCTCGGCCCCCTTCGGAACGCTCGGGCTCCTCGTTGAGAAGGTGGTCCTGGCAAAGTACTTGCGGTCCCTGATCGAAGATCGCAACAGATTCCTGGCCGGCTGGGACGGCAAGGACAGCACCGCCCGGTAGGCTCGGGCCATGCCAGAGCCCAGTGACCTCGCCGACGTCCGGTCAGCATATGACGCGGTGTCCGAGTCCTATGCGGCGGCACTTCCGGACACGAGTTTTGAGTCCCTGGACGACATGGCCATGATCGATGAGTTCGCGGCGCGGGTGCGCTCCACGCCGGGCCGAAACGTCATCGACGCCGGCTGCGGCACCGGCCGGTTGTCTGCCTATCTCAAGACCGCTGGACTGGAAGTCACGGGAGTGGATTTGTCACCGGGGATGGTCCGCGTTGCCCGGCGCCTGCACCCGGGGCTCGCCTTCAGCACCGGAGAACTGACCGGCCTGCCGGCGCACGATGCCGCCGCCGACGGAATCCTGTCCTGGTACTCCGTCATCCACTCAGTCCCGGAGTCGATCCCTGCGATCGCCCGCGAATTTTGGCGGGCCCTCCGCCCGGGCGGTCTGGCCCTCGTCGCCTTCCAGGCGGGAAGCGGCCACCGGACCCTCGAGCGAGCCTACGGGCACGACGTCGTGCTCCGCGCCCAGCTGCACCCGCCCCACGACGTCGTCCGCCAGTTCACGGAGTGTGGATTCGGGCTGGAAACGCGGCTGGTCCGCCCGCCACGGGACTCTGAAAAACATCCCCAAGCGGTTGTGCTGTTGAGGAAGCTGGAGCTGCCCGGGCGCCGCACCGCAACCGTCTAACCCACGGCGATTTCCTCCGCTCAGAGCCCTCGGGCCGGCGCGGTAAAGTTGCACCCGGAAGATTCCTTCCCGGTCCCGCCACACATTCTTGAAAGGCTCACCGCAATGAGCATGCTCGGCACCAACTGGAAGATCCACGGAAACGGCAAGTCCATCCGCCCCGGCGAAGTCGTCCGGCCCGATGAGCGCCTGGCGTGGCCGCTGACCATCGGGGTCGGCATGCAGCACGTCGTGGCGATGTTCGGCGCCACCTTCCTGGTCCCGATCATCACGGGCATGCCGCCGGCCACCACCTTGTTCTTCTCCGGCGTCGGCACGCTGCTGTTCCTGGTCATCACCAAGGGCCGCGTTCCCAGCTACCTCGGCTCTTCCTTCGCGTTCATCGCCCCGATCATGGCCTCACAGCAGCAGTTCGGGATCCCGGGTGCGCTCGGCGGCGTGGTGATGGCCGGTGTGGGACTCGCCATCATCGGCGCCGTCGTGCAGAAGTTCGGTGCCGGCTGGATCAACCGGCTGATGCCGCCGATCGTCACGGGCGCCATCGTCGGGCTGATCGGCCTGAACCTGGCCCCGGCGGCCAAAAACAACTTCGACGCCGCCCCGGTCACGGCCCTCGTCACCCTCGTCGTGATCATCGTGGTCAGCGTCTTCTTCCGCGGGATCCTGGGCCGGCTGAGCATCCTCGTGGGTCTCGTGGTGGGCTACATCGTCGCGACGATCCGCGGCGAGATCAACTTCGCCAAGGTCGACGCCGCCGACTGGATTGGCTTCCCGCACTTCCAGACCCCGGAATTCCATCTCGGCGTCGTGGGCCTGTTCGTCCCCGTGGTGCTGGTGCTGGTGGCGGAGAACATCGGCCACGTGAAGTCGGTGTCCGCCATGACCGGGCAGAACCTCGACGGCGTTTCCGGCCGCGCGCTGATGGCCGACGGCGCCGCGACCGTCCTCGCCGGACTGGGCGGCGGTTCCGGCACCACCACCTACGCCGAGAACATCGGCGTCATGGCCGCGACGAAGGTGTATTCGACGGCGGCGTACTGGGTTGCCGGCATCTTCGCCGTCGTCCTGAGTTTCTCGCCGAAGTTCGGCGAACTCATCGCCACCGTCCCCGCCGGCGTGCTCGGCGGCGCGGCCACCATGCTGTACGGCATGATCGGCGTCCTGGGTGTGAAGATCTGGGTGCAGAACAAGGTCAACTTCTCCAACCCGATCAACCTCACCACCGCCGCCGTCGCCCTGATTATCGGGATCGCGGACTACACCTGGACCATCGGGGACCTCAAGTTCACCGGTATCGCGCTCGGGTCTGCCGCGGCCCTGGTGATCTACCACGGCATGCGGGCCATCGCGAGGGCCCGGGGCACCGTAGCCGAGCCCGAGACCGAAGACAGCGCTCCCGTCGCCGCAGCCCGGGGGGCCGTCAACGCAGCCGCCAAGCGAGCGCCCAAGAAGCGCCGCTAACCCCGCTGCCGTCCGGCATCCCGGGCGCCCGGCGCCGGACACCAGCTTCAAAAAAGGCCGGCGTCCTCCACCTCTCGGTGGCGGGACGCCGGCCTTTCGCATGAAGCTCCGCAGTCAGTTAGCCCGCGTTGAAGGACTCCTTGTCCTTGTCGTCGCGGTCCTTGGGGGACTCTTCCTCCGGAAGATCGGTGCCGCTGCCGTCCGGGATACCGGCGGCGTCCTGGCCCGACTCCGAGGAGAACGGGCGGCCCGGCTCGGCTTCCTCGGTATTGGCCGCATCCATGTCCGCCTCCGAGGACGGCACCGCGCCGCCGCTTTCGGCAGCCGTCTGATCGCCCTGCTCAAAGCCCTTGTCGGTGCTCTCGTTTTCTGCGTTCATCTGTTCCTCCGTTCCTCCGAAGCGTCCCGCTCCGGGCTCTCCTGCACTGTCCTGGTCTTCTGCGCCGAACTGGCTCAAATCCGGGGCCCCGGCGGGGTAGGTCTCGCCGTCCGGGCTGTCCTGGTTGAGCCCGGCTGCGTCAAATGCCTCTTCGTCGCGGGGCTGGGCGAAAGCCTTCCCATCTCCGCCGGGGAGTTCCTGCTCGGCGGTGGGGGTACCGTAGCCGCCGGCTTCTTCCTCGACGGCGCGGTGCTGGTGATCTTCAGACATATGCTTCCTCCTGGTTTCCGGCGGGTGGTCGGTTGGCCTGGCTGGTTTGGCTTGCTCTTCCACCGTACCTGAAAATCGTCAGTAAGCTTAGTACCAAGTTGGAACTGGAGTGAGGAGCATCGATGCCAAACGCCGAGGAGCCCCGCGACGCCGGGCGGGATGAGACCTTCGACGAAAAGATGGACCGCAACTGGGCCGAGTTGCTGCAAGAGCTCCGGGTGCTCCAAACGGGCGTACAGATTCTCGCCGGCTTCCTGCTGACCCTGCCGTTCCAGAGCCGCTTCGAGAAGTTGGACGGCTTCGAGATCGGACTTTACCTATCCAACGTCGTCCTGGCGGCCCTGACGACAGCATTGATCCTGCTGCCGGTCAGTGCCCACCGCCGGCTTTTCCGGCAGGGCCTCAAAGCCACCCTGGTATCCAGTGCCGACCGCATCGCCAAGGCAGCCCTGGCCGCCGTCGCGCTCCTGAGCGTGGGCACCTCCATGCTGGTCTTCGACGTGACGGCGGGACGGACGGCAGGGCTCACCGCCGGCGCCGCACTCCTGGCCATGCTGGTGATCCTGCTGGTCCTGATCCCCAGCCGGCTCCGTCAAAAGGGCCGCAAAGTCCGGACCTGACCGGGGGCCGAAGCGCACTACGAAACCGGCGCCTGCCCCGTCCCCGGCGCGGGAATCGGCTAGCCGGCCGCGTGGTCCGTGGGCCCGACAATGCCACCGTCACCGCTGCCCGCCGGGGAGCCGGGGAGCCTGGGAGCCGGAGGTCAGGCTCCTTCCAGCACCTGGCTGGTGGTCCAGGCGAGGTACTTCGCGGCCTTGGCCTGGGCCTCTTCGGGGCTGGGGGCTGAGTCCACGAGCTGGGCCGCGGCGACCACCCCGTGCCGTTCCAGCTCCTCCGGGGTGACCAGGATCCGGCCGGCAACCATGATGACCGGGATCCCCAGCGAACGGGCGGCATCCGCGAGGGCGATCGGTGCCTTGCCGGTCAGCGACTGGGCATCCAGCGACCCCTCACCCGTGATCACCAGGTCCGCGTCCCCGAGTTTGCCGGCAAGCCCGGTCAGGCCTGCCACCAGTGCGAAGCCGCTCTCCAGCGTTGCGGCGCTGAATGCCAGGAACGACGCCGGGAACCCGCCGGCAGCCCCCGCGCCGGCGACGTTGACGTCCCGGCCCGTGGCCTGCCGCAGCACCGAGGCCCAGTTGCGCAGCCCGGCGTCGAGCACCTCCGCGGTCTCCTCATCGGCGCCCTTCTGGGCGCCGAACACGTGCGCGGCCCCGTCCGGACCGAACAGCGGATTCTGCACATCCACGGCGATCCGGAGCGACACCGCGGCAAGCCGGGGATCCAGCCCGCTGACATCCACGGCCGCCACCTCGGCCAGCGAGCCGCCGCCGAGCGGGACCACATTGCCGGCGGCGTCCAGTGGCTTGAGGCCAAGTGCACGCAGGGCGCCGCTGCCGCCGTCGGTCATGGCCGAGCCGCCCACGCCGAGGACGATCTCGGTGGCTCCGGCCTCCAGGGCCGCTGCGATCAGCTGACCGCAGCCGTAGCTGTGGGCGCGCAGCGCATTCGCCGGGGTCGGTTCCATGTGCGCCAGCCCGGAGGCCTGCGCGGTTTCGATCACGGCCGTCGCGCCGCCGAACGAGTCCTTTCGGATCGCCCAGGCCGCACCGATGGGGGCCAGGATCGGACCGACGACGGCATTCAGGCGTTCCTCGTACCCGGCGGCGACCGCCGCCTCAAGCGTTCCTTCGCCCCCGTCCGCCACCGGGAACTGCAACACCGACGCTTCGGGGTAGACCCGCAGGGCACCTTCGGCCATGGCGGCGGCGGCTTCGGCCGCGGTGAGGGAGCCTTTGAACTTGTCCGGGGCGATCAGGATGCGCATGGCTCCATCCTGCCAGCCGGGGCCGACACCCCGTGACCGTTCGCAGGCCCAGCGCGGCGGAGTTCGGGGGACATCGAATGGAGGCAGGAGTATCGTGGGCACCTCCGAACCCGGCCCCGGCGCGGCCGGCCGGTAGAACGGACCCGGAGAACCGACTATTTTTGCAGGTGCGATCAAGAACGGACGGCCCGCGGGACCAGAGCGCAGGAGGACAGAGCATGGGCAACAATGGACACCCCGGCAGCGACAGGGCCGGCATCACGGCACTGACCCTGATCCGGCACGGTGAAAGCGAGGGCAACCTGGCGGCGACGCAGGCACGGGAGGCCGGAGCGCTGGTCATCAAGGTCACGGCCCGCGACGCCGACGTCGGCCTGTCGGAGATCGGCCGGGACCAGGCGCTGGCGCTGGGCCGGTTTCTGGCCGGGGTGCCCGAGCACCGCCGTGGCGCAGTCTGGTCATCCCCCTACGTCCGCGCCCGGGAAACCGCCGAGCTCGCCCTGGACACGGGCGGCTGGGACCGTGACCCGCTTCTCGATGAGCGGCTTCGGGACCGCGAGCTGGGCATCCTGGACATGCTGACCTCGGCGGGCGTGGAGGCTCGTTTTCCGGAGGAAGCCGAACGCCGGCGCTGGCTGGGCAAGTTCTACTACCGTCCGCCGGGCGGCGAATCGTGGGCGGACGTGGTGCTGCGGCTGCGGTCCCTGCTGGCAGACCTGGACCGGAAGCACCCCGGCGAGGAGGTTGTCCTGGTCTGCCACGACGCGCTGATCCTGCTGTTCCGCTATATCCTTCAAGGCCTCACCGAGGCCGACGTGCTGGACCTGGCCGCCACCACCAGCATCCTGAACGCCTCCGTCAGCCGTTTTGTCCGGGCGGACGGAACGGGTCCCTGGCAGCTGGCCGGCTTCAACCAGGCCGGGCATTTGAGGGCGCATGGGGTGCCGGTCACCGAACATGCAGGAGACGCCAATGTCCACCCGCGCTGAGACTCCGGTGCCGCTGACCCCCACGTTGCTCCGGGGCTGGCCGCTGCCCGGCGGCGGCTCCGGCAAGGCCGACCGCGGCTCCGTGCTGGTGGTCGGCGGGGCCCGGAAGACCCCCGGCGCGGCATTGCTGGCCGGTGTCGCGGCACTGCGTTCCGGCGCCGGGCGGCTGACGCTGGCAGTGGCGGAGTCGACGGCGGTCCAGGTGGCCGTCGCCTTCCCGGAATGCGGCGTGGTGGGCCTGCCGGAGACCGCCCGTGGATCGGTCAAGGGCTCAGCGGCGTCACTGCTGGCGGATGAGTTCAGCGCGGCCGATGCGGTGCTCATCGGGCCGGGACTGGACGACAAGGAAGAAGCCCTGGGCTTGCTCCGCGGGCTGCTGCTGGGCGCGCGGGCGCACCCCAAGAGCGGTCCCGCCGTCGTCCTGGATGCCTACGCCCTGGGCTGCCTCCCGGAGCTGGCCGATGACGTCAAACCATGGGCCGGGCGGCTGATCCTGACCCCGAACACCACCGAGGCAGCGATCCTGCTGGGCCGGGAGGTTACGGACCTCAAGCAGGACGTCCGCACCATCGCCGAGACCTATGGCGCCATCGTCAGCTGCCAGGGCATCATCGTGGAGCCCGGCGGCGAAAGCTGGGAAATCACCACCGGACACAGCGGTCTGGGAACTTCGGGCAGCGGCGATGTCATGGCCGGAGCGATCGCGGGCCTCCGGGCGAGGGGAACCACCGGAGCGCAGGCCACCTGCTGGGGAACCCACCTGCATGCCGCCGCCGGTGACCGGCTGGCCAGCCGCCTGGGCGGCCTGGGTTACCTGGCGCGGGAGCTGTGCGACGAATTGCCGGCGCTGATGGTGGAACTCAGCAGCTGAACCGCGCCGGCCGGACCGGTCAGGGGTGCCATTGCCCGCGCGCCTGGAGCACCGCTTTGAGCAGATCGGAGCGGTCCGTGACGATGCCGTCGACGCCGAGGTCCAGCAGCCGGTGCATCTCGGCTTCCTCGTTGATGGTCCAGACATGGACGTGCAGGCCGTGGCGGTGGGCCCGCCGGACAAAACCGGCCGTCACCACCGGCACGGCACCGTAGCGGACCGGAACCTGCAGGGCGTGGACGCCGCGGAGTGCGCGGGCAGCAAGGCGCCGCATCAGCGCTTCGGGAAGCAGCGGCCCGAGCAGCACAAACAGGGCGTTGGACGCCATCCCGGCGGAGCCCGCAGCGGGACGGCTCAGCCGGCGCAGCACCGCCCTGCGGCGGCGGTCCGAGAAACTCGCGACCAGGACGCGGTCATGCAGCTGGTGCAGTTCGATGGCCGCCGCCAGCGTCTCCACCGAGTTCCAGTCCTTGACGTCGAGGTTCAGCCGGATGTCCGGGAACTCCGTCACGAGTTCGGCCAGCAGCGGGATCGGTTCCGTGCCCGCGATCCTGGCGCCGGCCACCATTTCGGCGGACAGTTCGGAGATCCGCCCGGCGCCGTCGGTCACCCGGTCCAGGGTCTCGTCGTGGAAAAGCAGCAGGACGCCGTCGGCGGTGGTGTGAACGTCCGTTTCCAGGTACCGGTAGCCCAAGGCGACGGCGGCGCGGAACGCCGCCATCGAGTTCTCGGCACCCTCGGGCGAGAAGCCCCGGTGGGCGATGGCCACCGGCACGGCGGGGGCGCCGCTGCGGGCGAGGAAGGGGTGGCTGGCGGTCACCCCGCCAGCGTACCCGAGGTTGGGCATCTACCCGTGGGGCAGGATCTCCACGCCGTCGCTGCAGTGCAGCAGGGTGCGGCCGCCGCCGTCGAGGTCCACCCAGACCGTGGTGTGGTCCACCGTCAGCGCGTCCACGAACCCGGCCGTCTCATACCCCGGGGACATCCGCACGCGCACCCGGTCACCCTGGCGCAGGCTCTGCCAGTGCGCGTCCGGGGCCACCCGCCGCAGCGGCTGGTCGTCCATGTGTCGATTACCGTTCCTGGCCATGATTGCCCGCCCTCAGTCATCCGATCCGTTCGGTGCTGCCAGCCTAGGAGGCCAAGGTGAACGGCAGTTGGCCGCCAGCTGGGAATCACATGTCCGCGTCCGCCGCGAACCGGCGGCTACGGCTGGCGGACCCCGAGGCCGGCGAGCCTGGCCTCGAGGATCTGGGCCACGCCGTCCTCGTCGAAGTGCGGGGCCTGCTGGCCGGCCGCGCGGATGGCGTCGGGGTGCCCGCTGGCCATGGCGTAACCGTTGCCGGCCCACCGCAGCATCTCGATGTCGTTGGGCATGTCGCCGAAGGCCACCACGTCCCTGGCGTCCACTCCCAGCGAAGCCGCGTACTCGGCCAGGGTCACGGCCTTGTTGACCCCGGGCAGTGAGAGTTCCAGCAGCGCCATGTTGGGGGCGGAATGGGTGGCCGCGGCCAGGTGGGCGACGGCCGGAGAGACCTCGGCCAGGAACTCGTCGGCCGTGCCCTCCCGGATGATCGCCATCAGCTTGACGACGGCGTCGCCGGGCCGGAGCGTCTCGTGCAGCGGCGCCGGCGTGACCTCCGCCAGGAGGCCGGCGGAGTTGGTGCCCAGGAAGCGGGGTTCGAGGTGGAATCCGGTGAGGGTTTCGGCTGCGAATAAGGCGTCGGGACGGAGCCGCTGGATGATCCGTCGGGCTTCGAAGACGGCGTCGAGCTCCAGGGCCCGGGCGGACACCACCCGGTCTGCCTCGAGGTCCCAGACGACGGCGCCGTTGGAGCAGATGACCGTCCCGGCGTGGCCCAGCTGTTCCCGCAGCGGGTGCAGCCAGCGCGGCGGTCGGCCGGTGACGAAGACCAGCTCCACGCCGGCATCCCGGCAGGCGTGGAAGGCGCGCACGGTCCGCTCACTGATCTTGCCGTCGTGGCCCAGGATCGTTCCGTCAATGTCGCTTGCTACCAGCCGCATACTGCCAGTCTACGTGGGCGGCCCGCCGCGTTTCCCCGCACGTTTCCCCGCGTCGGACCCGGCGAACGGCCGGGTCCGGCGGGGACGCGCTCAGTGCTGTTCGTAGTGCCCGGTCAGTCGGGCCCGTCCCAGCGTGTGGCCGAACAGGTTGAAGCCGAGGATGGCGGGGCTGCCGTCTTCGTCGACCTCGAGCCGTTCGACGTCGACGGCGTGGACCACCACCAGGTAGCGGTGCGGGCCGTGCCCCTTCGGCGGAGCGGCCCCGACGAAGCCGGCAAATCCGGCGTCGTTCTTCAGCTGCAGCGCACCCTTCGGGAGGTGCGCGCCGTCCTTCGATCCGGCGCCCGCGGGGAGCGAGGTGACATCCGCGGGGATGTTGAGCACTGCCCAGTGCCAGAAGCCGCTGGCCGTCGGGGCATCGGGGTCGTAGACGGTGACGGCGTAGCTCTTGGTGCCTTCCGGCGCACCGCTCCAGCTCAGTTGCGGGGATTCGTCCTGGCCGCCGGCGCCCATCAGGCCGCTGCGTTGCGCCGGGGGGAGGGTGTCGCCGTCGGCGAAGGAGTCGCTGCGGACGTCGAACGCGGGGACGTCCGGGAGCGGGGCATACGGGTCATGGGGAGTCATGGCTGCCTTTCAGGTTCACGCAGGTGGGGAGCTTACGGGGCCGTGCTGGTGTTCACGCTACCAAGTTCCATTCCGCTCAGTTCGGCGCGGTTGGGCGGGTTCGCTCCGGCCCGGGAGACCGTAACGGCCGCCGCGGCCGCCGCGTGGACCAGGAGTTCGCGCAGGCTCCCGGCCGAAAGCGAGCGCAGTTCCTTGCGGTTCTGGGCGCCGTCCAGGCCCAGGTCCACGATTCCGGAGAGCAGTGCGGCCATGAAGGAGTCTCCGGCGCCGACGGTATCCGCGACCTTGACCTGCGGGGCCGGAACCTGGGCCTGCCCGGCGGTGTTGACGGCCCAGGGGCCGGCCGCGCCGCGCGTCACCACCACCAGCGCGGGTCCCTGGGACCCGCCCAGCGCCAGCCAGCGCCGGGCCGATTCCAACGGGTCCACCCCGGGGTAGAGCCACTCAAGATCCTCGTCGGAGGCCTTGACCACATCGGCGAGGGCAACGAACTTTTCGGCCTGGTGGCGCGCGTAGTCGGCGTCGGTGATGATGCTGGGCCGGCAGTTGGGGTCGAAGCTGATGGTGGCGGAAGGATGCGCCTGTTCGACGGCGGCAAGCACGTCGGCGGCGCCCGGCGCCAGCATCGTGGCGATCGATCCGGTGTGCAGCAGCGTGCTGGCCTGCAGCATGACCGGGAGGCGTTCCGCGAGGTCGGGCAACTGCCAGGTGAGGTCGAACGTGTAACTGGCCGCCCCGGCATCGTCGATCAACGCCGTGGCCACGGACGTGGGCAGCTCATCGGGCCCCAGCGGCAGCAGCACTGAGCTTGATTTCAGGTGCGCCGCCCCCGCGGTGCCGTATTCGTCCCGGCCGTAGCGGCCGATGAACTGGACGGGGTGGTCCAGCCGGGCCAGGCCCACGGCAACGTTCAGGGGGCTGCCGCCGACGTGGGATTCGGTGCCTGAGGAACGCCGGACAACATCAACCAGCGCCTCGCCAATG
>DASSXE010000187.1:0-8041 GCA_035704125.1 Arthrobacter sp. | reverse complement strand
ATATTTCAGGCCCCGATGCTCGGACCCTGTATTTTCATACTTCGCTTAAGAGCGCAGCCAGTCCTGCTCAAAGTCCGGGTGGTCAAAATACGGCAGTGCCAGGGCCTGCAGCGACCGTTCCATCCAGTCCAGGGAGCGGGGCGCCCAGTGCGGCTCCCCGGGAGTTTCCTGCAGGGCTTCGGTGACCATGGCCGTCAGCGTGGTCTGCCGGGCCGCCTCCACCACCCGGATCAGCCGGCGCTTGGCCTCGCATTCGAGCAGCAGGCGTTGTTCGTACCATTCACCCGATTTGGAAACGGTCCGGTCGCCTAGCAGCGTTCTGGCCGCAGTCTCATCCTCGCCGATGCGCTGGGTCAGGAACTCAACGATGTCCACAGAACCGAGGGTACGCGCGGACGCCCGGCTTGGCATCAGCCGGGCTGCGAGTGATTTCCCAGGGGTTCCGGCGGGGGACTGAACGGCCCCCGCCGGAACCTGGAGTCAGGCCCTCCTGACGCGCACTCCCAGGGTCAGGAGCAGCCCCGCGCCGAGGAGAAGGCCGGCGAGCCACACGAGGTTCGTGTTAGCTCCCGTGTAGGCGAGCGTCCCGGTCGGGGCACCCTGCGCCGCCCCCGCCGCGACGGGTGCCGTTGATACTGCGGCAGCGTTTGATGCCGCGGCGTTCGAGGCCGCCGGGCTTGAACCCGGCCTGTTCGACGTCGCGGGGTTGGACGACGACGGGTTGGCAGCGGCCGGTTCGCCGGCGGGCGGAGTGACGGCCGGCGGGTTCAGTGCCGGCGGGGCGACCACGGGCGGGGCCACGATGGCGGGAACGTCGCCCGCCATTGCCGCCGAACCGCCTGCCACGCCGGCTGACGTGGCGCCCAAGGAGATGGGGACGCTGACGGGTGCGGTGACCTGGGTGCCGGAGAGGATTCCGCCGGATCCGGAGGTGGTGGATCCGCCGGTGGTCGGGGCGGTCGCGGGTGCCGCGCTGTTGCCGCTGGACGTTGCCGTCGAGTCCCCGAGGGCGCCGATTGAGGTGGCGCCGAGGGTGATCGGGGCGGTGACGGGTGCGGTGATCTGGGTGCCGGAGAGGATTCCGCCGGATCCGGAGGTGGTGGATCCCCCGGTGGCCGGGCCGGATGCGGGTGCGCCGCTGTTTCCCGTGGTGCCGCTGGACGTTGCCGTGGAATCCCCGAGGGCACCGATTGAGGTGGCGCCGAGGGTGATCGGGGCAGTGACGGGTGCGGTGATCTGGGTGCCGGAGAGGATTCCGTCCGCCCCGGTGGTGGTATCAGCCGCGGATGCCGCGGTGGTTCCGAGGGCCAGAAGGCCGCCGGCAAAGAGGGTGCCAAGCAGCGCTCGACGAATATTTTGATGCATGGAAATCTCCTGAATAAAGGTAGTTGTTGGGCGCGAAGTGGCCCGGGACGCCGTCGCTCGCGTCGGAACGCGAGGAGGCTCAACTAATCAGGAGAGGAACCGGGGTCGAAGGACACCGGGGACGGAACTTGCAGAACGCGGCCGTGGGCGGCGCTGCCCGGCGCCGTCGGGCGCTGGAAGTGATAGCCGGAAAGCCATGCCGGTTGAGCGCTGCCGCCGGGTGAGGGGCTTGCGCCGGCTCCGCTCCCCGGTACGCCGGTGTTCGGGCCGGGCCACGCTGCTGCCAGATCTCCCGCGGAATCCTGCGGCGCTTCTGCCATCACCGGGCCGTCGGCGTGCCCGACGGCGGACGTGCCCGCCATCGGTGCGCTGGAAGAATCGGCCCCGTCGCCGGGTGTTGCCTGGCCGACGCCGTCAGCCGCGTCCCGGGCGCCGGTGGCGATGCCGTCCGGTGCGGGCGGCACTGCTTCAGTTACCGGCTCAAGGACGGAGTGGACGATGGGGCTGACCGTACCGACCACGGCGGAGACACCAGCGTCGGCGGTCCCCGCAACCCCGGCCACGGCGGAATCGGCCGCGGCTACCACCGGGTCGATGAGGACCGTGACGGCAGGGAGGGGAGAAATATCGTTCAGAACCGGTGCACTGCCCAGCAGGTTGTCCGCGCCTGCTGTCGCTTCGCCGATGACTGGCTGGAGTGTTGGCAGGCCGGCCGCGAGGTCCCCGGCCGGCCGTTCTGCTGCCAGCGGGCTGGATTCCTCCACCCGAAGGGGCGGGAGCAGGCTTGCTGTCCGGTCAGCGACCGGGGAAGTGAGAGCGCTGACCGGCGATCGGACTTCGTTGAGGAGCGGCTCCAACCCGGAGGCGGAGTCCGCGCTGGCTGCCGGGCCCGACAGGGCAATCCACGAGGTGGCGGCGGCTGCCGCGAGCAGGACGGGCCGAAGGACGCGCCATGCAGGCCGGGAAATCTCCACTCGAAACGCCTCCCCCCAGGATCAGCGATGTGCCAGTGGGAACAGCCTAGGCGCGGTTTGGATGAGAAGTCCAGACTTGTTACCAAATAATCTGTTGATTGGATTAAATAGTTGTCATGCCGTATGACAGGCCAGTGAACTTAGCCCAGAAGGTCGTCTTCGTAGCACCAGCGCCAGTTCTCGCCGGGCTCGGCGCTGCGCATGACGGGATGCCCGGTGGCCTGGTAATGCTTGGTGGCGTGCGTCCCGGGTGAGGAATCGCAGCACGCCACGTTCCCGCAGGCCAGGCACATCCTGAGGTGCACCGGCGTCGTACCCTCCCGCCGGCACTCGGCGCAGAACGGCCCCGAAGGCACCTCCCGGGCCGGGGCGGAATCGAGGTGGCCGCACGCGCCACCCGGCTGGGCAATCCCCTCGCCGCCCTCGCCGTCGGCATCCAGCTCGTCCAGGGAGATATCCAGCATGGACTCCTCAACGTCCAGCCGGTCCAGCACCTCACTGAGGACCTCGTGGGCGTACTCGCCGCCGCGCCGGAGGTCCAGGACCTTGGCACGTTCAGCTTCGAGCATTGCCAGCCGCAGCTCGGCGTACCGCTGGCTGGGGGTGGCCGCCTCCGCCGTCGGCCGTCCCAGCCGCTCCCAGGCCGCCAGCCCACGCTCCTGGGTGCGCCGCTTCAACATCGCCACGACCTCCGGCGGATCGTTCTCCGTGCGGAGTTCCTGCAGCCGTTCCACCCCGGCAGCCGTTGCCAGCTGAATCAGGGACGCCTGGTTGAGTGCATCCTCGCGCCGGTCCGGGCCCTGCACCCGAAGCAGCCGGACCAGCGCCGGCAAGGTGAAGCCCTGCAGTGCCAGGGTCCCGCCGACCACCACCATGGCGGCGAGGATCAGCACCGGCCGGTGCTCCAGGTCCGCCGGCAGCACCAGCACCGCGGCCAGCGTCACCACCCCGCGCATGCCCGCCCACGAGACGATCGCGGGGACCTGCCACGAGGGCGCCGGGTCTTTGCGCCGGACACTGGGAATCAGCCGCGGCAGATACGTTGCCGGGAACACCCACACCGGCCGCAGCAGCAGCACCGCCAGCAGGATCAACGCGCAGCCCGCCCAGATCCGCCCGGCACCTAGCGAGTCGTCCTGGACGCCCTCGATGATGGTCCGGACCTGGAGCCCGATCAGCAGGAAGACAGAGTTTTCCAGCAGGAACTGCACGGTGTTCCAGTTGCTGCGCTGGCTCAACCGGGCAGCTCCGTTCGGCATGGACGGCGCCTTCACGCCCATGACCAGGCCGGTGACGACGACGGCGAGCACTCCGGAGGCGTGGATGGCCTCGGCCGGGAGGTAGGCGACGAACGGTGCCATCAACGACGTCGACGTGTTGATGGCGACGTTGCGGATCCGCTTCCGGAGCTCGGTCAGCACGTACGCGGCGGCCAGGCCCACCGCCAGCCCGCCACCGGCCGCTAGCAGAAAACCGCCGGCGATCCCGGCCGCGGATACGGACCCGGCGATAGCGGCGATGGCGGCGCGGAGGCAGACCAGGGCAGTGGCGTCGTTGACCAGGGATTCACCCTCGAGGATGGAGACGATCCGGCGGGGCATGCCCACCTTCCGGGCGATAGCGGTTGCGGCTACGGCGTCGGGCGGGGCAACCACGGCGCCAAGCGCCATCGCGGCGGCCAGCGGTATTTCCGGGAACAGCCACCAGGTCACGAAGCCGACGGCGAACGTTCCGAAGATGACGTAGCCCACCGAGAGCAGCCCGATGGACCGGATATTGGAGCCGAAGTCAAAGAGCGAGGTCCGCAGCGCGGCGGCATAGAGCAGCGGCGGCAACAGCCCGACGAGGACCAGTTCCGGGTTCAGCTCAATGTGCGGGACGAAAGGCAGGAAGGACGCCGCGACGCCGGCCAGGACCAGCAACAGCGGGACGGACACATCCAGCTTCCGGCCCAGGGCGCTGCCGGCGCACACGACGGCGACCAGCACCAGCAATCCGAGGGCGATTTCCATAGGGCCATTCTGTCAGGCGGGGCGAAAGCTGCCTGCCCGGGGGCAGGCAGCCTGGCCGGTTAAGGTGTCGGGCCGGTCAGGCCGGCGTGCCTGCCTTCACCCGCTCCTGCTGGCCTGCCGTGGCTGCGGCGGCGTGGCCGGCCTCCGCGGCGTGCTCGCGGACCGGCCGCTGCGGCACCGTGTGGACCAGGCCGTGGTGGCCGAACGGGTTGAAGCGGCTGTGCGCGAGGCCGTCGAACTCGTAGGCGGTCTCGGCGTGCTCGGAGCGGTCAACCCCGGCGACCTCGGCCTCGTGGCTGACGCGGAACCCGATGGTCTTGTGGATGGCCAGCCCGATGACCGCCGTCGCCAGTCCGGAGAGCAGGACCGTGATGAGTACCGCGACCGTCTGGGCCACGAGCTGGTGCAGTCCGCCGCCGTAGAAGAGCCCGCCGCCGTGGCCGTCAACCGGCAGGGCAATGAAGCCCAGAGCCAGGGTCCCGATCAGACCGCCGCCCAGGTGGACGCCCACGACGTCGAGCGAGTCATCGAAGCCGAACTTGAACTTGAGGTCAACGAAGACGCAGCAGGCGGCGCCGGCAACCAGGCCCAGGCCGACGGCGGCGAGCGGGCTGACGTTGGCGCACGACGGCGTGATGGCCACCAGGCCCGCGACCACTCCCGACGCGGCACCGAGTGAGGTGGGGTGGCCGTGGCGGATCTTCTCCGCGGCGAGCCAGCTGAGCATGGCGGCGGCGGGGGCCGCGAGGGTGTTGATCCAGATCAGGCCGGCCTGCTCCACCGTGGTGGCCGCGCCGGCGTTGAAGCCGAACCAGCCGAACCAGAGGATGCCGGCGCCGAGCATGATGAACGGAATGTTGTGCGGGCGGTGGGACGGGTCCTTGCCGAAACCGTGCCGGTTTCCCAGGATCAGGACCAGGACGAGGGCCGCGGTGCCGGACGCAATCTCCACCACCGTGCCGCCCGCGAAGTCGATGACCTGTCCGAAGACGGCGCTGACGGCACCTCCTGCGCTCATCAGTCCGCCGCCCCACACCATGAAGGCGAGCGGGCAGTAGACGGCCGTTACCCAGACGGGTACGAAGAGCGCCCAGGCGGAGAACTTGGCGCGGTCAGCGATGGCGCCGCTGATCAGGGCGACGGTGATAATAGCGAAAGTGGCGCTGAAGCCGGCCTTGAGTAGGTCGGGGGAGCCGATCAGCCTGGAGAGGCCGGCGTTGGCGAAGGGGTCACCGAAGAGGCCCAGGACGCCTTGGCCGGAGGACATCGAGTAGCCCCAGAGCACCCAGACAACCCCGACGATGCCGGCCGAGACAAAGCTCATCATGATCATGTTCAAGGAGGCCTTGGCCCGCGTCATTCCGCCGTAGAACAGGCCCAGGGCGGGGGTCATGAGCAGCACGAGTGCCGCCGAGACGATGATCCAGACGTTTCCCGCGGTGAGTTGCACCTGCGTGTCCCTTCCTCAACATTTCGCTGTACCGGGACACCTCGCCTCCGGTCCCCAACCGGGTTCAATCCTCGCCGGGGCGTGTTTCAGGCAGTCGGGATCTACGTTGCGGGGAAGTTACAGGATCGGCCGATTCGTGACGACGGCTTAACGGTCATGTTTCGGGCATGTTAACGAGGGCTCACGGGCGGGGGACTAACCGGCGGGCTTCGCCAGGCTCCAGGCCGTCACGGCGACGTACCCCCCGCTGACCACGTCCAGGTCTGCGGGGAGGGCAGTCCGGACGGCGCCGGGGAAGGGCGACACCAGAATCGTTCCCACCCTGGTGTCGCCGGCCCCGGCCATGGCGTTCCAGCCCAGGGCTGCCTGGGCCGCGGCTCCCGGGGCGACGGTGACCGGCCGCGGTCCCGTGTCGGTGGTCATGAACGAACCCCCGCGGACGGTCAGGACGTCCATCGCCCACCCGTCGGTGTCGTTGAAGGCGATGTCGGGGTAGGCATTGAGCACGCACGACGTCGGGCTGGTGTTGACGAGCCGGATCGCCATGCCGCGGTGGCCGGTGGCGGCGTCGGGTTCACCCAGGGAGATGCTGACCTGATCGCCGCGGCACCAGCCCGGATCCGGCGCCTGCAGTGAGGGCCCCACCGTCGGTGAACCGTAGACCACCGGCGGCGCGGTGGCCGACGGCGAAGGCGCCGGGCGGGCCTTGGCCTGGCTGGCTGCGCGGGTTGCGGCCCCGGACAGCGGCGCCGCTGCCACCAGCAGGACCGCGCAGAGTGCAGTAGCCGCTGTCAGGGCGCCCCATGCCCGGCGGCCGCCGAGGGTAACGGTGCCGTGATCCGCGTTCCCGATCCCGCCGTTGTGATCCGCGTTGCCGGCGACGCACTGCCCCACGAGGGCCGGAATCCAGCCCCACAGAATGCCCCAGTAGCCGGCGGCCAGAAAGGCGGGGCCGGTGCCCTCGAACAACAGTGACGCGCGGGGAGGCGGCCACTGCGCGAGGATGCTGCCGGCGGACCAGAGGGCGCTGGTGAGGAAGGAAGCGAGCACCACGCACAGCCACACGGCGCCCATGACGGCGCGGTTCCCGGGATGGTCCGGCGCAGTGCGGGGTACGAAAAGACCGACCATCAGTTGCACCAGTCCGAACAGCGTGAGGGCCGAGAGCAGGGGCACCATGACAGGCCAGGGCATCGCCGTGCTCCAGCTCGAGGCGGTCACCGTTTCGGGGACCACCATCCGGGCCAGCGACGCCGGGAGCGGGCTGAACCGGCTCAACCCGGCGAACAGGGCCCCGCTGAGGAGCCAGCCGAATCCGGCCGTCACCGCGACCGCCATCGATCGCGCCGCCGTCGTAGCCGTTCCCGTTCCAGCCGCCGGCGCCGCTGCGCCGCCCCTTCTGCCCCCGCCGCGAATCCCCATGCGGCCAGCCTAATTCAGCCTCGGCCCGGGCAACGCGCGACCCAGGCCGGGACGATACTGCTCAGAACCGGGCGATCTCGGTGAGATAGCCGTAGTACTTGGCGCCGGCAGGACGGAGCGGGTCGCCGGTGAAACCGAAGTCGTGGTGGCGCTGGTTGTACGCCTCGATCCGGTCCAGGAACTGCTCGCTGACCTCCGCGCCCGAACCTTGGCACACCTGGTCACTGATGCACAGGGCGACGGCACCGGCCACCGCCGGACTGGCGAAGCTGGTCCCGTGGTTGATGCCGTAGCCGCCCGGGGCCGTGGAGAGGACGCAAACCCCCGGAGCCGAGACCGTGTGCTTCCGCTCCTTGGCATTCACCGCATAGTTCGAGAAGAACGCCGGCTGGTCGTCCCGCTGCCCGAAAACGCCGAAGTCCACGTGGTTGCATACGCTCGGCGCAAGGCCGCCCGGGAGGCCGTCGAAGTCCGCCATCGCGGTGGCCGTCAGGACCTCGTGGTACGCGGCCGGAACCGTTCCGGCCAGGTCCGAGGACTCGTTACCAGCAGCCACCGCATACGTGACGCCGGCCCGGACGGACCGGCAGATGGCATAGTGCATCGGGTCCGTCCCCTTGCCGCAGTTGGGCGTGTCCGAACCCGGGCCGCCGATGCTGATGTTCGCCACGTCAATGTCGTTGTGCGGGTCGTCGTCCCGGCGCGTCGCGGTCACCCAGTCAATGGCGCAGATCAGGCTCGCCTCGGAGATGTAGCCGGAATCGGCCACCACGCGGACGGACCAGAGCGGGGTGCCCGGAGCCGTGCCGATGATGCCC